>NZ_JBFAGV010000008.1:0-214773 GCF_040653855.1 Streptomyces sp. NPDC050856
GGGCGGGGTCGCCCGGGTCAACACGACCTCCGCCGGGCCACCGCTCCGTGTGGGTTCGCGCTGCCGCTCGCGCTACCGCTTGAAAGCGTCCTTGATCTTCTTGCCCGCCTGGCGCAGGTCGCCCTTGGCTCGCTCACCGCGGCCCTCGGCGGTCAGTCGCTCGTTGCCGACGGTGCGGCCGGCCGCCTCCTTCGCCGCGCCTTCGACCTGCTCGGCCTTGGCCTTGGCGGCGGAAGTCCTCTTGCTGCGGGTCATGGTCGCGCTCCTTCCTGAGAAGGTGCGTGTTCCCCGCGCCGGCCCGCGCAAAACGCCTTTTCAGCTCTGCTCGGCATATTCCGGACTCTCCCGGCGCTCGGCGCGCCTCTCGCGTTCCGGCCGGTCCTCCTGCTCCCATCCCCGGTGGTGCAGGTCCCAGCTCAGCATCCGGTCGGCCTGCCGGTGGGTGAAATCCGCCAGCTTTCTCGTTTCGGTGAGGACGTCTCCGTGTTCCTTGACCAGCTGGTCGTATATCGGCGAGCTCATGAGGGGGGTCTCCTTCGGGCGCGGGCAACGGGAGCCGGGGCGGACCGGCCCTCCGCCGTCTGCCCGCGAAGACGGAGATCATGCCGGCCTTCCCCGCCGTGCCGCCGCGCGCGGTTCGCCCTACCGTGACGGGGAAGGCGGCCCGGAACGCGACGCGGGGACCGCGGACGAGGCGGCCGGCGCGCGGCACGTGCAACGACGAGCAGAGACGGAGGCGACGCTCATGGCGGACCTCTTGGGGCGGGTACGGCGGACCTATGCCGGCGGGGCGGACCGGCCGCTGGGCGGTTACGCGGCGGCCCTGACGGCCTTCGGCACCTACACGGCGGCCTGGGCGATCGCGGTGCGGCGCTCGGGGCGGCCGCTGCCGGAGCGGCCCGAACCCTGGGACCTGGCGCTGACGGCGGTGGCGACGTTCCGGCTGAGCAGGCTGCTCAGCAAGGGCACGGTGACCAGTCCGCTGCGCGCGCCGTTCACCCGGTACGAGGGGCCGGAAGGCCCCGCCGAGGTGGGCGAGGAGCCGCGCCACGGGCGCCGGGAGACCGTCGGCGAGCTGCTGACCTGCCCGTTCTGCATGAGCGTGTGGATCGGCACGACGCTGACCGCGAGCCGGGTGCTGTGGCCGCGGGCGACGCGGACGGCCATGTCGGCCGTGGCGGCGGTGGCCGGTTCGGACGCGCTGCAGTTCGCGTACACGGCGATGTCCGAGAAGGTCACCAAGGACTGAGCGGACCCGTTCCCGGCGGGCCGGACCCCCGGCGCGGACCCCGTACCGCTCGGCGGCGGGGTGCCGCGCCCGCTCGACGGCCCGGTGGACCGGTCCACCGGGCCGTTCCGCCGTCAGGGGCCGTCGGCACGGCCGGTACGGCCCCTCGGCGCCCGTGGGCGAAGGGGGCTGGACGACCGCCGGGATCAGGCCGCTTCCTCCCCCTCGTCCTGCTCAGCCCGGCCGGTGTGGCGCAGCCTGGCCTCGACGCGGCCGTCGACCACACGGGTGTCGAACGCCGGCTGCGGCGCTGTCGCCGGGCCCCGGACGTTCCACCCGTCGGCCAGCCGGAACACGCTGCCGTGCCAGGGGCACCGGACGCACCCGTCGGCGATCTCACCCTCGGACAGCGGCCCGGCCAGGTGGCTGCACCGGTCGGCGAGGACCCGCACGGTGTCCCCGCTCTCCCGGACCACCAGGACGGCCACGTCGTCGACATGGCGCCGCGCCGCCCGGCCTGCCGGGAAGTCGGCCAGGTCACCGAGGGGGTGCCAGCCCGGTGACACCAGGTGCGGGACCTCCTCGGCGTGGTTCGCCCCCGACGCCTGCCGGTAGGCCATGTGCCCGCCCAGCGCGCCGCCCGCGGACACGGCCGTCAGACCGGCCAGGCCCAGCACCCGGCCCAGGCCCTCGCGGCCCTTGGAACGGGCGGCCAGCGAGCCGGCGTACAGGGACGCGGCGGTCACGTTCGCCGCGGCGTGGACCAGGCCGACGCGCCGCTGCTGCCGGTGCAGCTCGGCCCAGTCGGCCCAGCCCGCCGCCGCCGCCGGGCCGACGGCCAGCAGGCCCACGCCGATCAGGGCGCGCGCGCCGCGCCGCTGCCCCGGCCAGAAGTCCAGGACCGCCGCCGACAGCCACGCGCCGATGGGGACCTGCACCATCAGCGGGTGGACGGGGTGGCCGAGCCGCCGCCCGTGCAGGGCGTCCCGGGCCCGCCCCAGGGGTGCGGAGCGCACCGCGAGCTGGAGGGCGTCGATCACCCGGTCGGCCTTCGGCCAGCGTTCCAGCCGGTCGAGCGCCGCGAGCATCCGGCCCGGCCCGCGCCCCGGTCCCGGCTGAGTTCCTTGCTGCCTGTGCGTAGGGTTCATGTGGCGCGAGTAGCCGCGCTCAGCCGCCGGAAACGCGCCCGGGCCCGGCCGGTGGCGGCGTACCACTGCACGGCGAGCACGGTGGCCAGCGCCAGGTCGACCAGGTCGCCGCCGTAGTACATCACCTGGGCGCCGGCCCTCAGGTCGGCGGCGGCGAAGGCGGTGCCCGGCGGGGGCGAGGCGTACAGCGACTTGGCGAGGACCGCGTGGGCGGCCCCGGCGGCCAGCAGGGCGCCGCCGCGCCAGGCGAGGCTCCAGCCGTGGCGCACCGGATCGCGCTGGCACACGCAGAAGGTGAACAGCGCGCCGGCCGCCAGTACGTGGAGGTGGACCACCGCGCCCACCAGCGGCTCGTGGTGGGCGGTGGCCAGCAGGGGGGTGCGGTACAGCAGCCACAGGCCGCCCATGTCCAGCAGCGCGGCCAGCGGTGGGAAGCACAGCAGGGCGGCGGGCCGGGAGCCGGTCACGGCGAGCAGGGCGCGGCGGGCGGTGCCGGGCGGCAGCGTCCGCAGGGCCAGGGTCATCGGCCGGGCCACCACCAGTGGTACGGGAGCGGCCATGGCGATCACCAGGTGCTGCGCCATGTGGGCGGTGAACGGCCCGCCGGGCAGCGGGGCCACGGCCGCGGCGGCGAGGGCCGCGCCCCCGGCCGTGAACGAGGCGTCGCGGTACCGGGGCCAGGCGTCGCCCCGCCGGCGCAGCCGGGCGGCCGCCGCCAGGTACCCGGCGACGGCGACCACCGTGGCCAGGGCGACCAGCGGCAGCACCGGGTCCGGCCCGGTGTGGCCGGGCGCGGGGGTCACCGGTGGTGGCGCCGGGCGCGTACCGCGAGGACGGCGCCGGCGGCGAGCAGGGCGAGGCCGGCCGCGTTCCAGGCCACGTCGTAGCCGGTGACGTCGACGCCGTAACGGATCTGGTGCACCCGCAGCAGTTTGTGGTCGACGGTGCCGTCGAAGAGCTGGAAGGCCCCGAGGCCGAGGAGGAGCCCCGCCAGGGCGTGACGGCGGTCCAGGGCGCGGCGCCGGCGCAGGTCGGCGTGGAGGGCGAAGCCGGCGACCAGCCCCAGCAGCTCGGCGGTGTGCAGCAGCCCGTCGGAGAGCAGGCCGACGGCGGGGGTGGAGCGGTCGTAGAAGTGGTGCCAGCCCAGGATCTGGTGGAAGACGATCTCGTCGACGGCGGCCATGGCCGCCGCGCCGATCAGCGCCCAGACGAGCAGCGAACGCCGGGTGTCCGGCCCCGCTCCGCGCCCCGTACCGGAACCCGCTCCGGACGCCCCTCCCGGGTCCGGGCCGGCGCCGGGGCCGCCGGGGTCCGTGGCGCCGGCGTCCGTGGCGTCGCGGGGGCCCGGTCGCCGGCCGCGCCCCCGGGCGGGGTCAGCCATGGCGGGCGCCCGCCCGGTCGGCGCGACCGTGCCGGGAGCCGCTGTAGGCGGCGATCCGCAGGTCGCGCAGGCGGGCGGTGGGGCGCAGACCGGGCACGCTGTGGGCGTAGGGGTCGTAGCCGGGGGAACTGGTGGGCGGGGCGTCGCCCGGTGCCCGGACGGTCAGGGTGGCGAAGGACCGCCAGGGCTCGCCGGGCGCCGCCGCGCGAAGGTCGAAGGAGACCGGCGCCCGGCCCAGGGCCTCCCGCAGCGCGGGCAGGCCGCCTGGGACGCGGCGCGGTCCGTGGCGCACCGGAAAGGCGGCCAGTACGCGCTCCCGGTCGCCCGCGCGGTACGACACCAGGGTGGAGTACGGCCCGCCGATGGCGTCGCGCCGGGGCAGCGGCAGGTGCCGGCCCAGCCGGCCGGCGCCGCTGGAGGTGAGGAGCAGGTCCAGGGGGGCGCCCGGGCCGCCGGCGTCCGCCACGCGCAGGGCGAGCCCGAGGCCGTCGGGCAGCCCGCCGGGCAGGCCCGCCGCGCGCGACCACCGGACGGCCACGTCGTAGAGCCCCGGCCGGTCGAGCCAGCCGCCGCCCCACCGGCCGTTGTCGCTGCCGGGCACGTCGAGCACTCCGGCGCAGTTCAGGCCGCTCGGGTGCAGGGCGGGGGCGGAGCGCCGCCGGGCGATCCGGCGGGCGATGTCGAAGGCCCGCTGTTCGAGCAGCACGGGTGTCTCCTTCCGGCGGCTGCCTTCTTGCCGTGACGTTCCGGCAACGGGACACCCGGGTACCCCGGCGCACGCCGGGGGAACCGGTCCCGTGCGCCGGGGCGCCGGTTACTCCGCGCCGTCCGACTGGGTGCGGCGGACACAGGCGGCGACGACCTCGCGGAGGCTGCCGGTGCGGTTGAGCAGGTCGCGCTGGACGCGGGCGCCGTTGCCGTCGCGCAGCAGCCGGGCGATGCCCTCGCGGGCGTAGGCCAGGTCGCCGTTGTCGTCGAGGGCGTCCGCGACGTGGTCGAGCAGGGCGCGTACGACGTGCTCGGCGGGGGCGGGGAGCATCGTCAGGGGATCGATCAGCTCGTCGTCCAGGCCCGAGCGGCCGGCCCGCCAGGAAGCCACCCGCAGCAGCCCGACGCCGTGCCGGGCCGGAGGCACGCCCTCGCGCCACTCGCGGGCGGCCGTGTCGACCAGGCCGCGGGTGAGGGTGGCGATCAGCGCGGTGGTGGAGGCGTCGAGGCAGACGTCGGCGGCGCGGACCTCCACGGTGGGGTAGTTGCGGGAGAGCCGGGCGTCGAAGTAGATCATCCCCTCGTCGTGCAGCACCCCGGTGCCGACCAGGTCGCTCACCTGCTGGTGGTAGCGGTCGGCGGAACCGAAGATCTCCACCGGGCCGGCCGAGGGCCAGCGGCCCCACACCCGGCTCCGGTAGCTGGCGTACCCGCTGTCGCTGCCCTGCCAGAACGGCGAGTTCCCGCTCAGCGCCAGCAGCACGGCCAGCCACGGGCGGATCCGGTCCAGGACGGCGACGCCTTCCTCGTCCGACTCGACCGACACATGGACGTGGCAGCCACTGGTGAGCTGCTCCTGCGCGGTCAGGCCGAAGTGCTCCTGTATCCAGCGGTAGCGCTTGCCCTCGCTGACCGCCGGCCCGGCGGGCAGCGGCGAGGTGGCCAGGGCGGCCACGGCCGCGCCGACCTCGCCCGCGTGCCGGGCGGCCTCGGCCCGCCAGCGCCGGATCTCGGCACCCAGCTCCCCCATGTCCGTGCGGGGGTGGGTGGCGAACTCCAGCTGCTGTGCCTGGAGCTCCTTCTCGAACGCGTTCTCACCGTCCCGGCTCTCCTTGGCCGCGATCGCCAGTACGGCCGTGGACAGGGCACGCGGCTCGCCGCTCTCCGGGTCAACCAGGAGGAGTTCTTCCTCCACTCCGACACTGCGCAACGAAAAGCCCGCCTTTCCGATCGCGTCCCGCGGGGTGTCGCGGGGCGCTTCATCATCCCGGCCGGTGCCGTGCCTCGCACGGTCGCGAACGCCGGTACCGGGGAATGTGGCGTGTTCCCGCCGGGTGCGGATCGAACCCCGTGTGTTCCGGCGCACCGGCGGGGGCCGGCCGGCGCGGGTGCGCCTGCGGGGGGCCGGCGCGGTCAGAACTCGTCGGCCGTGTTCGGCAGCAGCTCGGTGCGCAGCGCGTCGTCCAGCTTGGCCGCGGACCCCGGGGTGTGCTCGGTCACCAGACCGGCGCGGACCAGTTCGCGGACGCGGGTGCCGCCGAGGTAGCAGGCCGCCAGGTCCCGCACCCCGAGGGTGAGGTCGGCCGGGTCACCGGTCGGTTCGTACCGGCAGCCGCGCGCCGAGGCGGTGAGGCGGAAGCGGCCGTGGTTGGCCCGCAGGTGGTCGTCACGGACCTCCAGGACCAGGTCGGCGCTCACCGCCCAGGCCCGGGCGGTGAGCGCCGCGCGCACGTCGACCAGGCGCACCCACAGGGCCGGGAACTGCCCGGTGACCCGTACCTGGTCGCGGTCGGCGGCGAAGTGCAGCAGCGGATCGTCCGGCGGGCGGCCCCACGCCCGGACCGTGCCGGTGAGGTCGATGGAGGCGAGGTAGCGCCACAGGGCGGCGGCGACGGCCGGGGTGTCCGCCTCCAGCTCGTCGACGCGGACGAGTCCGGGGGCACCGGTCGCGTCGTCGCCGGCCCTGGTGCGGTAGACCGCGTACCCGGCCGGGGGCTCGCCGAGGGCCACGGTCCGGGGCGGTGACAGTTCGTCGTCCTCCTCGTCCTCCTCGGCCAGCCACTCGCCGCGCCAGCGCTCCGGGTCCCGGGCGATCCGGCCGGCCCGCCCGCTCCGGGTGGCGTCGAAGTACGGGCCGACGACCTCGGGCACCCGGGCCGCGTCGACCAGCCGCAGCGGCCGCGCGTCGGGCTCCACGCGCAGGGCGAGCGGGCGCCGGGAGTCGATCTCGACGCTGAGGCCCTGGGTGGCGGGGCCGAAGCCGAAGCGGCCGTAGATGGCGTCCTCGGACGCCCACAGCGCGGCCAGTGGCGCGCCGCGCGCGGCGCCGCGCCGGAACACCTCGGCGAGCATGGCGGACAGCACCCCGCGGCGGCGGTGGGTCGGCGCGACCGCGACGAAGGTGAGCCCCGGGCAGGGCAGTTCGCCGCCGGGCACGGAGAGGGTGAAGGGGTGGGCGGCGAGGAAGCCGACCAGGGCGCCGCCGTCGTACGCCCCGACGCGCTCGCAGCGCAGCAGCAGCTCACGGTGGTGCTCGCGGCGCTCTGCCGCCGGGCGGTCGTGGAAGACCAGGTACACGAGCTCCAGGGCGCGGTCGGCATGCGCCTCGGGCACGTCACGGATGTCCATGCTCCGGACCCTAGGCCTCCGGCGGCGGGCGGACACCCGGGTTTTCCGCCGCCCCGCGGTCCGGGTCAGGCCACGGAACCGAGCCGGCCGGCCGGGGCGCCGGGGCCGTCGTGGTGGATGGGGGTGTGGGCGCCGGTGAGGGGGACGCCGGTGCCGCCGCGGCGCTCGGCGACGATCTCCGCGGCGATCGACAGGGCGGTCTCCTCCGGCGTGCGGGCACCGAGGTCGAGGCCGATCGGGGAACGCAGGCGGGCCAGTTCCAGCTCCGTGACACCGACGGCGCGCAGCCGTTCGTTGCGGTCCTCGTGGGTGCGGCGGGAGCCCATCGCGCCGACGTAGGCGACGGGCAGCCGCAGCGCGAGCCGGAGCAGGGGCACGTCGAACTTGGCGTCGTGGGTCAGTACGCACAGGGCGGTACGGGAGTCCACCCGGGTGGCCGCGAGGTAGCGGTGCGGCCACTCGATCACGATCTCGTCGGCCTCGGGGAAGCGGGCCGGGGTGGCGAAGACCGGGCGGGCGTCGCACACGGTGACGTGGTAGCCGAGGAACTTGCCCACCTTCACCAGTGCCGACGCGAAGTCGATCGCGCCGAAGACGATCATGCGGGGGGCGGGCACGCTGGACTCGACGAGCAGGGTCAGGGGGCGGCCGCAGCGCGAGCCCTCCTCCCCGATGACGACCGTGCCGGTGCGGCCCGCGTCCAGCAGGGCGCGGGCCTCGGCCGCGGCGGTGCGGTCGAGCTGCGGGTGGCCGCCGAGGGCCCCCTCGTACGAGCCGTCCGGGCGGACCAGCAGAGCCTGCCCGAGCAGCTCCGCCGGTCCGTCGGTGATCCGGGCGAGGGCCGCCGCCTCCCCGGAGGCGGCGGCCGACAGGGCGGCGGGGCAGACCCCGCCGCGAACCGGGGTGACGAGGATGTCGATGACTCCGCCGCAGGTCAGACCGACCGCGAAGGCGTCCTCGTCGCTGTAGCCGAAGCGTTCCAGGACGGTCTGGCCGTCCTCGATCGCCTGCCGGCACAGGTCGTAGACCGCGCCCTCCACACATCCGCCCGAGACCGACCCGACAGCGGTGCCCTCGCTGTCGACGGCGAGTGCCGCTCCCGGCTGCCGGGGCGCGCTGCCGCCGACCGCCACCACGGTGGCGACGGCGAAGTCACGTCCCTGCTCGACCCACCGGGTGAGTTCCTCGGCGATGTCCAGCATGTCGGGCCTCCTTGTCCAGACGGATGTGCGGCGGGTGCCTCAGTGCGCGGTACCCGTCGCGAAGTAGAAGATGAACACCGCGGAGAGAACCCACATGAGAATGCTGGGCTCGCGCCACTTGCCCTGCGCGGCCTTGATGGCGCAGTACGCGATGACGCCCGCGCCGACACCGGTGGTGATGGTGTACGTGAACGGCATCAGCACCACCGTGAGGAAGACCGGGACGGCGACGGACCAGTCGGTCCAGTCGACGTGCCGGGCGTTCTGCAGCATCATCGCGCCGATGACGACCAGGGCCGCGGAGGCCACCTGGCCGGGCACCAGCTGGGTGAGCGGGGTGAAGAACAGGCAGGCGGCGAAGAACAGGCCGGTGACCGTGGCCGAGAGTCCGGTGCGGGCGCCCTCACCGACGCCGGTAGCGGACTCGATGAAGACGGTCTGGCCGGAGGCGCTGGTGGCGCCGCCGATCGCGCCGCCCGCGCCGTCGATGAACAGCGCCTTGTTCAGACCGGGCATCCGGCCCTTGGCGTCGGCGAGCCGCGCTTCCTGCCCGACGGCGATGATGGTGGCCATGGCGTCGAAGAAGCCCGCCAGCACCAGGGTGAAGACGATCATGCCGACGGTGGTGACGCCGAGCTGTTCCCAGCCCCCGAACTCGACCGCGCCGAGGAGCGAGAAGTCCGGCAGGGACACCACGCTGCCGTGCAGGACGGGCGCCTTGGCGCCCCACTCGCCCTCGCCGATCAGTCCGGTGGCGGTGGCCACCACGGAGATGACGGTGCCGACGACGATGCCCAGGAGGATGGCGCCGGGCACCTTGCGGGCCTGGAGCATGAAGATGAGCAGCAGCGTGACGGCGAAGAGCACCACCGGCCAGCCGGAGAGCGAGCCGCCCACCCCGAGGGCGACGGGGTTGCCCTTGCCCACGAAGCCCGCGTTGACGAACCCGATCATCGCGATGAACAGGCCGATGCCCATGGTGATGCCGTGCTTCAGGGCCAGCGGGATGGCGTTCATGATGACCTCGCGGACGCCGGTGACGACGAGGAGGCAGATCACGCCGCCGTAGATCACGCACATGCCCATGGCCTGCGGCCAGGTCATGTGCGGGGCGACCTGCGTGGACAGGACGCCCGCGACGCTCAGCCCGGCCGCCAGGGCGAGCGGGACCTTCCCGATGACGCCCATCGCCAGGGTGGTGACCGCCGCGGCGAGCGCGGTGGCGGTGATGAGCGCCGGCTGGCTCAGCTTGTCGCCGAGCGCGTCGGGACCGCCGAGGAGCAGCGGGTTGAGCAGGAGGATGTACGCCATGGCCATGAAGGTCGTGACGCCGCCGCGCACCTCACGCGCGACCGTGGATCCTCGGTGGGTTATGTGAAAGTACCGGTCGAGCCAAGACCGCCCGGCGGGAACGCGGGAGCCGGAGCCCGCGTCTTCGGCGACGGTCTTCGGCTCCACTGACGACTGGGTCATGGTGCCTACTCCCAAGGTTCATAGGGGCACCCGCAGAAAGCGCTGGAGATCGCGGGATTTGGGATGGTGCGTGGGCTGCACGACCCGGGGGACGGCCCGAGACGAACGGGGTGAGGCGTGGGGGACGAAGCGTGGGGGTGCTTCGGTCGTGTTCCGGATACTGCGTGGGGAGCTCCGGGCGGCGCGTGCCGTGGACTTGTGACGTTCCGGTGAGGCGCGCGCCGCCCGGAGGGCTACTGGGTGCCGGTGAGGTGCTCGGGGCGTACCGGCGTCTTGTTGAGCTCCAGCCCCGTCGCGTTCCGGATCGCCGCGAGGACGGCCGGGGTGGACGACAGGGTCGGGGCCTCTCCGATGCCGCGCAGCCCGTAGGGCGCGTGGTCGTCGGCGAGTTCGAGCACGTCGACCGGGATGGTCGGGGTGTCGAGGATGGTGGGGATCAGGTAGTCCGTGAAGGAGGGGTTGCGCACCTTCGCGGTCTTGGGGTCGACGATGATCTCCTCCATGACCGCCACGCCCAGGCCCTGGGTGGTGCCACCCTGGATCTGGCCGATGACGGACAGCGGGTTGAGCGCCTTGCCGACGTCCTGGGCGCAGGCCAGCTCGATGACCTTCACCAGGCCCAGTTCGGTGTCGACCTCCACCACCGCCCGGTGGGCGGCGAAGGAGTACTGGACGTGGCCGTTGCCCTGCCCGGTGCGCAGGTCGAACGCCTCGGTCGGGCGGTGGCGCCACTCGGCCTCGATCTCGACGACCTCGCCCTCCAGCACGTCCACCAGGTCGGCCAGGACCTCGCCGCCGTCGGTGACGACCTTGCCGCCCTCGAGCAGCAGCTCGGCGGTGGCCCAGGCCGGGTGGTAACTGCCGAACCTGCGCCGGCCCAGCTCCAGGACCTTCTCGCGGACCAGTTCGCAGGAGTTCTTGACCGCGCCGCCGGTGACGTAGGTCTGGCGGGAGGCGGAGGTGGAGCCGGCGGAGCCGACCTGGGTGTCGGCCGGGTTGATGGTCACCTGGGTGACCCCGAGCTCGGTGCGGGCGATCTGCGCGTGGACGGTGATGCCGCCCTGGCCGACCTCGGCCATCGCGGTGTGGACGGTGGCGACCGCCTCGCCGTTGATCACCTCCATGCGCACCTTGGCGGTGGAGTAGTCGTCGAAGCCCTCGGAGAAGCCGACGTTCTTGATGCCGACCGCGTAGCCGACGCCCCGGACGACGCCCTCGCCGTGCGTGGTGTTGGACAGCCCGCCGGGCAGCGCGCGGACATCGGCGCCCTCGGTGGACTCCCACTGGCGCTCCGGAGGCAGCGGGCGCGCCTTGACGCGGCGCAGCAGCTCGGCGACCGGGGCGGGCGAGTCGACCGGCTGGCCGGTCGGCATCAGGGTGCCCTGTTCCATGGCGTTGAGCCGGCGGAACTCCACCGGGTCCATGTCCAGCTTCTTCGCGAGCTTGTCCATCTGCGCCTCGTAGGCGAAGCACGCCTGGACCGCGCCGAAGCCGCGCATGGCGCCGCAGGGCGGGTTGTTGGTGTAGAGGGCGATGGCCTCGATGTCGACGTGGTCGATGACGTAGGGGCCGGCGGCGAGCGAGGAGGCGTTGCCGACGACGGCCGGGGAGGCGGAGGCGTAGGCGCCGCCGTCCAGCACGATCCGGCACTTCATGTGCGTGAGCTTGCCGTCCTTGGTGGCGCCGTGCTCGTACCAGAGCTTCGCCGGGTGGCGGTGGACGTGGCCGAAGAAGGACTCGAACCGGTTGTAGACGATCTTGACCGGCTTGCCGGTGCGCAGCGCCAGCAGGCAGGCGTGGATCTGCATCGACAGGTCCTCGCGGCCGCCGAAGGCGCCGCCGACGCCGGAGAGCGTCATGCGGACCTTCTCCTCGGGCAGGCCGAGGACGGGGGCGATCTGGCGGAGGTCGGAGTGCAGCCACTGGGTGGCGACGTACAGGTCGACGCCGCCGTCCTCGGCGGGCACGGCGAGGCCGGACTCCGGGCCGAGGAAGGCCTGGTCCTGCATGCCGAAGACGTACTCGCCGGAGACGATGACGTCGGCCTTCGCGGCGGCCTCGTCGGCGTTGCCGCGCACGATCGGCTGGCGGTGCACGATGTTGGGGTGCGCCACGTGACCGGCGTGGTGGTCGTCGCGGCCGGGGTGCAGCAGCGGCGCGTCGGGGGCGGTCGCGGAGGCCTCGTCGGTGACGACGGGCAGCTCCTTGTACTCGACCTTGATCTTGGCGGCGGCGCGGCGGGCGGTCTCCGGGTGGTCGGCGGCGACCAGGGCCACCGGCTCGCCGTGGTGGCGTACGACGCCGTTGGCGAGCACCGGGGTGTCCTGGATCTCCAGGCCGTAGTTCTTCACCTCGGTGGGCAGGTCCTCGTAGGTGAGGACGGCGTACACCCCGGCCCGGGCGAGGGCCTCGGAGGTGTCGATGGAGACGATCTCGGCGTGCGCGACCGTGGAGCGCAGGATCTGGCCCCAGAGCATGTCCTCGTGCCACATGTCCGAGGAGTAGGCGAACTCGCCGGTGACCTTCAGGGTGCCGTCGGGGCGCAGGGTGGACTCGCCGATGCCGCCCCTGGTCTTCGAGCCCTGGGTGACCTTGGTGGGAGTGCCGGCCGGGGTGGCGGCGACTCGGTTGTCGGTTGCCATCGGGATCAGACCGCCTCTCCCTGACGTTCCTGGCGGGCCGCCGCGAGGCGGACGGCGTCCAGGATCTTCTCGTAGCCGGTGCAGCGGCAGAGGTTGCCGGAGAGCGCCTCGCGGATGTCCTCGTCGGACGGGGAGGGGTTGCGTTCCAGCATCTCGTCGGCGGCGACCAGCAGGCCGGGGGTGCAGAAGCCGCACTGCACGGCGCCCGCGTCGATGAACGCCTGCTGGATCGGGGAGAGCTCGGTGCCCTCCCCGGTCTGGGAGTCGCTGGCCCCGTCGGAAGGGCGGGCCTGCCAGCCACGGGCCTCCTGGAGGGACGTGCCGGAGGAGCCGCAGGCACCGGTGCCGCACGCGCCGCCGTGTTCGGAGCGCTGCCTCGCGTAGTCGGCGAGGCCCTCGACGGTGACGACCTCGCGGCCCTCGACCTGGCCGGCGGCGACCAGGCAGGAGCAGACCGGGACGCCGTCCAGGCGGACCGTGCACGAGCCGCACTCACCCTGCTCGCAGGCGTTCTTGGAGCCGGGCAGACCCAGGCGTTCCCGCAGCACGTACAGGAGGGACTCGCCCTCCCAGACGTCGTCGGCCTCCTGCGGACGTCCGTTGACGGTGAAATTGACACGCATCGTTATGCAGCTCCTTCAAGGGCGCGGGCGGTGCCGCGGTACTGCTCCCAGGTCCAGCCCAGCGTGCGGCGGGCCATGATGCCGACGGCGTGCCTGCGGTACCTGGCGGTGCCCCGCACGTCGTCGATCGGGTTGCAGGCGCCGGAGGCGAGCTCGGCGAACTGCTTGGCGATCGAGGGGGTGATGACCCTTCCGCTGTCCCAGAACCCGCCCTCCTCCAGCGCGGCGTTCAGGAAGTCCTCGGCGGCCCGGGCCCGCACCGGGGTGGGGGCGGCGGAGCCGATACCGGTGCGCACGGTCCGCGTCTCGGGGTGCAGCGCCAGGCCGAAGGCGCACACCGCGATCACCATCGCGTTGCGGGTGCCCACCTTGGAGTACTGCTGGGGACCGTCGGCCTTCTTGATGTGGACGGTCTTGATGAGCTCGTCGGGCCGGAGCGCGTTGCGCTTGACGCCCGTGTAGAACTCGTCGATGGGGATGAAGCGGGAGCCGCGCACCGACTCCACCTCCACCTCGGCGCCGGCGGCCAGCAGGGCCGGGTGCGCGTCACCGGCCGGGGAGGCGGTGCCCAGGTTGCCGCCCACCCCGCCGCGGTTGCGGATCTGGGGCGAGGCGACGGTGTGGGAGGCGAGCGCGAGGCCCGGCAGCTCCGCCCGCAGGTCCGCCATGATCCGGCTGTAGGGCACGGAGGCGCCCAGCCGGACGTTCTCCTCGCCGACCTCGAACTCGCTCAGCAGCTCGATGCGGTTGAGGTCGAGGAGGTACTCGGGCCGTCGGTGGTCGAAGTTGATCTCGACCATGACGTCGGTGCCACCCGCGATGGGCACAGCCGTGGGGTGCTCCGCCTTCGCGGCGAGCGCCTCCTCCCAGCTGGCGGGGCGAAGGAAGTCCATGAGTGGCTCTCTTCTGTGTGATCCGGTGAGACGTGATCCGAGTGATCCACGTGATCCGTGATCCGAGTGGTCGGGTCGTTCGCCGGGGCGCGGGGGACGGCCGGGCCTCGTCTTCGTCTTCATGTTCATGTGCTGTTAACGCCTGGTGCGCCAAGTACACCCAGCGGTGCTCCACCCGGTGCAGTCACCGAAACCATGAAGGAGTTGGCTGGCCGCCCGTCCCGTCTTGTAGATTCGAACGAAAGGCGAGGGGCAGTAACCTCTCCGTTTCCCCCCGGAAACGGTGGCCACAGGTCACCGTCCACAACGAGACACCCACGAGAGAGATCGGCGGCGACGAGATGCGGCTGCGCGCACTGCTGGAGACCGACGCGCTGGGGCTGCGGTTGCTCGGCGGCGAGGACGAGCTGGACCGCACCGTCCGCGGCGTGATGACCACGGACCTGCGTGATCCGAGCCGGTACCTGTCCGGCGGCGAGCTGGTGCTCACCGGGCTGGCGTGGCGGCGGGACTCGGCCGACTCCGAGCCGTTCGTCCGGATCCTCTCGGGTGCCGGGGTGGCGGCCCTGGCGGCGGGCGAGGCGGAGCTCGGCGCGATCCCCGACGACCTGGTCCAGGCGTGTTTGCGCCACCGGCTACCGCTTTTCGCGGTGCATGAATCCGTTGCGTTCGCGACGATCACCGAGCATGTCGTTCGACAGGTGTCGGGCGAGCGGGCCGGCGACCTCGCGGCTGTCGTGGATCGCCACAGGAGGCTGATGACCTCGGGTCCGGCGGGCGGCGGACCCGAGGTCGTCCTCGACCTGCTCGGCTCCGACCTGGACCTTCACGCCTGGGTCCTCTCCCCCACCGGGCGGCAGATCGCGGGCGCGGGCGCCCCGCTGCCGGACGGCCTGGGCACCGTCCTGGCCGCCGAGCACCTGGCGGCGACCCGCACCGGACGGCGCGGACCGCACCGCGCGGCCGTGGCCGGTGCGACGTACTCGCTCTTCCCGATCCGTAACACCGGGCGGGGCGCCACCCCCGCGTCCCGGGACGTGCGGGAGACCGTGCTGTCGGACTGGCTGCTGGCGGTGGAGGCGGACGCCGGCGACTGGCCGGCCGCCCGGCTGGACCTGCTGCAGGGCGTCACCCAGCTGATCGCCGTCGAGCGCGACCGGCGGGAGGCGGCGCGCACGGTGCGGCGCCGGCTGGCCCAGGAGGTGCTGGAGCTGGTGCAGACCGGCGCCCCGCCGGCCGAGATCGCGGCACGGCTGCGGGTGGCCGCGCCGGTGCTGCTGCCGGGTCTGGGCACGGCACCGCACTGGCAGGTCGTGGTGGCCCGGGTGGAGTGGGGGCAGGAGGGCGCCGCCACGGGCACGGGCCCCGGCGCCGGTACGGCGGGGACGGCGGGCGCCGCGGTCCGCCCGGCCGTGGAGGGCGGGCCGATCGCCCAGTCCCTGCTGGAGGAGATCCTGGTCGACCCGGCCACGTCCGGCCCGGAGTCGGCCGACCGGATCGCGGTGGCGCACACGGGTGACGAGGCCGTCGCGCTGGTGCCGCTGCCGGCCGTCGCCGGACCCGACGGGACGATGGCCGAGGGCGGCGGCGAGGGCGGCCCGGCGGGCTCGGCCGGCGGCTCCGCGGAGGCTGCGGGGCTGCACGCGGACGCGCTGCTGGCCGCGGTACGCGAACCGCTGTCGGCCGGCCTCGCCGACGACGGGCGGCTCACACTGGGCGTGAGCGCGGCCGTGCACTCGGCCGAGGGCCTGCGCGGGGCGCTGGAGGAGGCGCGGCACGCCCGACGGGTGGCGGCGGCGCGGCCGGGCCGGGTGTGCGCGGCGGGCCACCACGAGCTGGCGTCGCACGTGCTGCTGCTGCCGTTCGTGCCGGACGACGTGCGGCGGGCGTTCACCGCCCGGCTGCTGGACCCGCTGCGGGACTACGACCGGCGGCACCGGGCGGAGCTGATCCCGACCCTGGAGGCGTTCCTGGACAGCGACGGCTCGTGGACGCGGTGCGCGAGCCGGCTGCACCTGCACGTGAACACGCTGCGGTACCGGGTGGGGCGGATCGAGCAGCTGACGGGGCGTGACCTGTCGCGCCTGGAGGACAAGTTGGACTTCTTCCTCGCGCTGCGCATGTCCTGACGTCCCGCCCGGTCCACGGGATCATCCGAAGCGGGCCCGGACCGCCGTCCGGCGCCACTCACCGAAGAGAGCGGAAAGCACCACCTGATGTCCGAACCCAAGGACGACCTCCGCGGCGACTGCGCCGACTGCTTCGGGCTGTGCTGTGTGGCGCTGCCCTTCGCCGCGTCGGCCGACTTCGCCGCCGACAAGCCCGCCGGGAAGCCGTGCGGCAACCTGCGCGCGGACTTCCGCTGCGGCATCCACACCCGCCTGCGCGACGAGGGCTTCCCCGGCTGCACGGTGTACGACTGCTTCGGCGCCGGCCAGAAGGTCTCCCAGGTCACCTTCGGCGGCCGGGACTGGCGGCGGGCCCCCGGGACCGCCTCCCGGATGTTCGCGGTCTTCCCCGTCGTACGGCAGCTCCACGAGCTGCTGTGGTACCTGACCGAGGCGCTGGCCATGAAGCCGGCCGACACGCTGCACGGCGAGATCCGCGCCCTGCTCGACGAGACCGAGCGCCTCACCCTCCTCCCCGCCGGTGAGCTCGCCGGGCTGGACGTCACCGCCCATCGCCGGGCAGTGGGCGATCTGCTGCTGCGCGCCAGCGAGCTGGTCCGGGCCGGGGTGCCCGGCAGGAAGAAGAACCGCCGGGGCGCCGACCTGATGGGTGCCCGGCTGAAGGGTGCCGACCTGCGCGGGGCGAACCTGCGCGGCGCCTGCCTCATCGCGGCCGACCTCACCGGCGCCGACCTGCGCCGGGCCGACCTCCTCGGGGCGGACTTCCGGGACGCCCGGCTGGCGGGGGCGGACCTCACCGGAGCCCTCTTCCTCACCCAGCCCCAGGTGAACGCGGCACGCGGGGACGCCCGGACGAAGCCGCCCGGTTCGCTGTCCCGTCCGGCGCACTGGTCCGCCTAGGACGGCCCCGCCCCTGGCCTCGGGCGGCGGGCGTGCGGGCCCGGCGTGCGGGCCCGGCGTGCGGGCCCGGCGTGCGGGCCCGGCGTGCGGGGAGGTGGGCGGGCCCGGCGTGCGGGGAGGTGGGCGGGCGGCGGGACGGGCGGGACCGGGCCGCGGGGTACCGCCGGCTCAGCGGGCGGGGCGTTCGGCGCGCGGCACCGGCGCGGCGGGGGACGGGCGCAGCATCTGGCCCGCGGCCAGCGCCCGGTAGACGGAGCTGGTGGCGAGCAGTTCCTCGTGCCGTCCGCAGGCCGTGGCCCGGCCGTGGTCCAGCACCACGATCCGGTCCGCGTGCTGGACCGTGGACAGCCGGTGGGCGATCACCAGGACCGCGCACTCCCGAGCGGCGTCGCGCATCACGGCCGTCAGCGCCGACTCGTTGATGGCGTCCAGATGGGAGGTCGGCTCGTCCAGCAGGAGCAGGGAGGGCCGGGCCAGCAGGGCGCGGGCGAGGGCGACCCGCTGGCGCTCCCCCGCCGACAGGGTGGCGCCTCGCTCGCCGAGCATCCCCGAGAGTCCGCCGGGCAGCCGCCGGACGACGCCTTCCAGCCGGGCCAGTTCCACGGCCCATCGCACCTCGGCGTCGGTGGCCTCCGGTACGGCGTAGGTGATGTTGTCCCGCAGCGTCCCGTGCACCACATGGGTGTTCTGGTCGACCACGGCGATACGGGCCCGGCACTGGCCGCGGGTCAGCTCGGCCGCCGGCCGGCCGTCGAACAGCAGGGTGCCGGAGTCCGGCTCGTAGAACCTCGCCACCAGGGCGAAAATCGTGCTCTTGCCCGTGCCGGAGCGGCCGACCAGGGCCGTCTGGCCGCGGTGCGGAACCGTCAGCGAGACGCCGCGCAGCACCGGCCGGTCCGGGTGGTAGCCGAAGCGGACGTCCCGCAGGGCGAGGGCGGGGACCTCGCCGGCCGCTGCCGGGCCGGGGCCCGTCGCGCGGGGGCCCGCCGTCGACTCGGGTCCGGTGGGCCCGGTGGCGGGTCCGGTGGGCTCGGCCGGCAGGGCCAGGGCCCGCTGGATGCGCTGGTGGGCGCCCATGCCGCGCTGGATCAGGCCGACCGCGCGGAAGACCGACGACAGCGGCAGTACCAGGAAGGAGGCGTACAGCAGGAAGGCGACCAGGTCTCCGAGCGAGCCCGCGTTCCCGTTCACCCGCAGGCCTCCGACGACCAGGACGATCAGGAAGGAGCCCTGGACGGCGAGTTCGACCGCGGGGCTCATCACGGACGCCAGCTTCGCGGTCCGCACCCCTGCCTCGTACGCCTCCTCCACCCGCTCCCCGATGCGGGCCGCCTCCCGCGCCTCGGCCCGGTGCACCCGCACCATCGGCAGGGCCCCGAGCGCCCGCTCCAGGTCGGCGGCGATCGCGCCGACGGAGTTCTGCATCCGCTCGGACGCCGCCCGGATGCCCGCGAGCAGGGAGGCCACCACCACCGCCGCAGCGGCCACGGTCAGGGCGACCAGGAGCAGCAGCAACGGGTCGAGCCACAGCATCAGGACGACGGCGCCGGCCGCGACGAGCGCCCCGGTCACCAGGTCGACCAGCGCCTGGGCCACCACCTCGCGCAGCAGGGTGGTGTCGGCGGTGACCCGGGAGATCAGGTCGCCGCCACGGTGCCGGTCGTACTCCCTCATCTCCAGCCGGAGCAGCCGTCCGACCAGGCTGTGGCGGAGCTGCCGTACGACGCCCTCCCCCATGCGCTCCAGTACGAGGCGCCCCACGGCGCCGGTCGCCGCCTCGGCGACGAACAACCCGCCCAGCAGCGCCAGCAGCGGCCAGGAGCTCCGCCCCGTTCCGCTCGCGTCCACGACGTGCTTGGCGACCATCGGCTGTGCCAGGCCGAGGGTGGAACCCGCCAGGGTGAGGACGGTGGCGGTGACGAGGGAGGCCCGGTGCCCGGCGGTGAGCCGGTACATGGTGGCGACGGCCGCCCGGGTGGAGCGGTCGGCCACCTCACCGGGGGGCGCCTCGCCACGGGCCACCCCACCGGGGGGCACGCCACGGTCGGCCTCGTCGCTGTCCGCCGGTCCCGGTCCGCCGGCCCCGGACGCCACCGGCCTTCCGGCCGCCTTCCGGTCACCGGCCCCGCCCGGCGCCCGCTCCTCGGCCGTTCCGGTCATGGAGCCGGCCGGCTCACCGGGGCCACCGCCATGAGCCGGGTGAAGTAGTCGTCCGGTACGCCTTCGCCGATGGGCCTGCCGTCCGCCTCGATCCAGGCGTGCGCGGTGAACGGCGGCACGACCCGCGCGCCGGTGCACCAGGTCGGCCAGGTGCCGCCCAGCCGGCACAGCAGCGCCGCGCCCAGCGAGCGGGGCAGGCAGCCCTGCGGCCCGGCGCAGCGCAGGCTCACCGCGCACATGGCGTCCCGGGCGCCCTGGGCCCGGGCGGCGGTGGCGGGCGTGGCACCCCGGCGGACCAGGCCGAGCACGGCGCGGATGCGGCGCGGCGGCAGCAGGGAGAGCAGCAGCGCGGGCACCAGCACGAGGCGGGCGGCCAGCCGCCGGGTGAAGGGCACGCCGGCGGGCCGTTCCAGCGCGCTGGGTGTCGTCATGCCGCCAGCCCCGAGGTGCGGAGCTGGGCCACCAGCTCGGCGACGTCCTGTTCCGCCCGGGCCCGGTCGACGGCGAACGCCTCGACCAGCGCGTCGGCGGCGGCCGCCTCGTCGGCGCCGGTCAGCAGCGTCTTGACGACCAGGGTGGCGGTGGGGTTGAGCTCCCAGTACTGTCCGCTGCGCTCGTCCAGCAGGACCGTGCCGTAGTCGGTCTCCGCCGTGGAGACATCGGTGCCGAACCGCAGAGCCATGGTGTGCGTGCCTTTCGCTGGGTGCCTCAGGAGGGAGTGGGCGTATGCGTCCCGGGGGCCGGGGCCAGGCCGCGCAGCCACACCTCGCAGGCGATGGTCGAGTAGAGGATGGCGTCCCGCAGGCCGGGCGTGGCGGGCCGTTCGGCGAGGCGGCGCAGGGCGGCGGCGTCCACCAGGCCGAGCCCGGCCAGCCGGGAGTCCTCCCAGAGCGCCAGCAGGTCGCCACGGTGCTCGCGCAGCCCGTTGGCGGCGTCCATGGAGGCCGCCGCCTTGTTGGTGCGCCGCAGGCACACCTCGGGCACGATCCCGCTCATGGCCTCGGTCAGCAGTGGTTTGTACCGCCAGGGCGTCACCCTTTCGCTCGGCCGGACGGCGAGGCACGCCTCGATCACCCGGTCGTCGAGGAACGGCGACGCCATCGGCAGGCCGGACCGGGCGGCCATCCGGTCCCACTGGCGGATGACGCGGGTGCAGTCGCGGATCTGGGCCAGGTCGGCGTGCAGCCCCCGGTCCGGGTGGAGCGGCACCGCGTCGTGGGCCGCCTCCCTGATGGCCCGCGCGGCCAGCCGCTCGGCGTCCGGGGTCACCCAGCCGAACAGGCGGGGCGCCATGCCCCAGCCCAGCCCGGCCGCCACGGACGGGGGCAGGGGGTCGCGCAGATGGCGGGCGGAGTCGGCCAGCCACACCCGGTACGGCCGGGAGTCGGCCAGGGCGCGCGCGGTGCCGGCGAGCGGCCACTGCCACAGGGCCCGGAAGCCGCGCAGCCGGCGCAGCGCGAACAGCGGCCTGGTTCGCACCAGCCGGTGGTAGTACGCCTCCGAGCACCAGGCCACGTGGTCGCCGCCGATACCGGTCAGGTGCAGCCTGCTGCCCCGGGCGGCCAGGTCCGGCAGATGGTGCAGGACCCGTGAGCGGTCCATGACGCCGATGGTCGGCTCGTCCAGCAGGTCGTCGATGTCCAGCAGGTCGGTGTAGACCAGCGGGGAGGCATCGGCGTCCCAGACCACGTGCTCGACGTCCGGCAGGAACCCGGCCGCCTGCCGGGCCCAGTGCAGGTCGGTGTCGGCCGGGTCGCGCCCGGGCCAGGTGCCGGCCACCACCCGGGCCGGGGAGCGGTCGGCCAGGAAGCAGAGGGAGGTGGAGTCGAGTCCGCCGGAGAGGTCGCAACTGACCACGCCGCCCTGCCGGGTGCGGGCGTCGACCGCCTCGGTCAGCGCCTCGCGGACACGCGGCGCGCCCTGGGCGAGCGGCCGCACCGGCTCCGGCGGGGTCCACCAGCGCGAGTGGCGCGCCGTACGGCCGTCCGCCGCGACGATCAGCGCGTCCTCGGGAGCCAGCGCCGTGACCTCGTGCCAGAGGGAGGGCTCGGACAGCGGGTGGGGCACCGGCCACAGCAGCCGGACCGCGAGCTGTTCCCGGTCCGGCTCGGCGCCCAGCGCGGCGGCCAGTACGTCGGCGCTGGTCGCGGCGAGCCGGACGCCGTCGACCAGCGCGTGGAAGACCAGCCGGAGACCGGACGCGCTGCCCTGCACCCGGAGCCGGCCGTCGAGGGCCGCGACCAGGTGGAAGCTGCCGGCCAGGGTCCGGGCCAGGGCGTCGAGCCGGGCCAGGTCCCGCAGCCCGGCGGCATGGCGTTGCAGTGCGGCGGTGTCCGTCGGGCAGCAGCCGATCAGCGCGATGGCCGCGGTACCGGCGCGGGCGGTCACGAGCTCGTCGTCGTGCCACCGACCGACCAGCCAGGGCCGGCCCGAGGCGTGGGGCAGGACGCGTGTTCCGGGGCGGGTGAAGGAGCGGGCCGCGGCGGCCGCGTCCGCACGGTCGGGGAAGACCGTGAAGTGCGCGTCGCCGCGGCCCGGACCCGCACTTGCGTGCGTATCACTCATGGCGTCGAAGTACTCGCGCCCTCGACCGTCAGTTCTTGCTCAGGATGAGACGGTCGTTGCCGGACCGCTGGAGCAGCCCGGTCTTCTTGCGGAAGGAACCCAGCCGGACGAGCGTCGGCGCCTCGTAGGCCTTCTTCATGGCGTCTCCTTCTTGTGCGGTTTCACGCCACCGCCCGGAAGCGGTGGCGCCGTGCTCAGCAGGTTGCGCCGGTCCGGGTGGCCACCACAAGACATGCCTATATGTTCAGATCCTCATACTTCTTGCTGCCGGGAACGACCAGGTCGGGGCGTCGATCCCCGGTGAGGCGATACGGGGCAAGGGGCTCCCCCCGGGCCCCGGTCCTGGCGAAACGTTTCCACCTGCACGCGCCTCCGCCGCTTCGCGCGGTGGCCGAAACGCCGCTGCCACTCCGCCACCACGTCGCCGCCCGGCGCGTTCAGCCGCCCCCACACGCCCCTCCCGCGCTCGCTTTCCACTTCGCGCACCCGCGTACCGGCCCGCCTGGGCCGGCGTCCGACCCCGCGTCCGGCGGAGAGCCCACCGGAAGGGTCCCGGTTCACCTTTTCGGGGGAACCGCCCGGGCCGGTGGCACCACGGTGCCGGCCACTCCGGTCGCCCCCTCCGGAGCGGCGCCGGGGCCCTTCCGGGCGTCCCGGGTGGTGTCCCTGATTGTGAATCAATTCACCTGTGCCTCTTGGCCGTCGTGCCGATCCGTGCTGAGATTCCTCCCGACTCAACAGCTCAATGGCGCGCTCGGGGAGGGCAATGTGGCGCATACCGCCATGTCTGGTTCCGGAACGACCGAAAGCGACGATCCTCTCCAGACCGCGGTATGGCGGCTGCGCTCGCGCGGCTGTTGGACCGACGCGGCCGCCCTCCTCGCCCCGCACGCCGCCGCCCCCCGCGTGGCGATCCAGCGCGCCTCACTGCTGATCGAGCGGTGTCTGTACACGGAGCGGGGCTGGGCGGAGGCGGACGACGCCCTGCGCGCGGCCGAGGCGCTCGCCCAGGGTGACGACGAGCGCGGCGCGGCGGCCTGTGAGCGTGGCTACCTCGCCTACGCCTCGACGCTGCTGGGGGCACGGGACCGGACCGACGAGGCGCGGGCGGCGCTGGGGCGGGCCGCCGCGCTGATCGACCCGGCCGCGCCCGGCCGCCCGCTGCTGGACTTCCGGCGCGGCCTGATCGCCCAGTACCTGGCCGACTCCCCGCAGTCCGCGTACGCCGCGTACCGCCGGGCCCACGCGGGCGCCACCGCCCGGGGCGACACGTTACTGCTCTCCTTCACCTGGCGGCACCTGGCGGGGCTGGCCCTGCGTGACGGCGAACTGGCCGAGGCCCGGCACGGATTCGCCGAGTCGCTGCGCCTCCGGGAGGAGCTGGGCTACCTCGTCGGCACCGCCCCGGCGCTGGCCGCCCTGGCGGACGCCGAACCGGAGCCGGAGGCGGCCCGCCTGCGCGCGGAGGCCCGCCGGCTGCTGCGACTGTTGGGCGGGGTGCCCACCTGGCTCGCGGTCCAGCTCGCGCCACGGGCGGCGGCCTGACCCGGCCCCACGGCCTCCCCGGCCGGGCGGGCCCACCCGGTCGGGCAGGCCCTCCCGGTCCGCCCGGATCGGCCGGGGCGGGGAGCGGGTGCCCGCCGCGCGGGGAGGGCGGGGCGGACGGCGCCAGAAGACCAGCCCGTGCTTCTCCGCCAGGCTCATGGTCGCCGCCATGTCGGTGGCGCAGCCGTAAGGGGCCACCCGCTGTTCCAGCTCCTGTGGGCACAGGTCGTCACCGAGCCGGTCGAGCAGCCGGAAGGTGTGCCATTCGCCGCGCGGCTTGAAGACCAGGTCGCCGGGCCCGGCCACCACCTCCTCGTCGCCGAACCGCGCGCCGACCGATCCTTCGAGGATGAAACCGAACGCGTCCTCGCGGGTGTGCTTGTGCACGGGTGCGGCGAGGACTCTGGGTGGGTGCTCGACGAGCGAGAAGCGACCGCCCCACTCATGGCCGTCGATGAGGAACCGGTCTCCGCAGGCCCGCTCCGGCTGGTGGAGCTCGCCCTCCTCAGGACCCAGTATCCGGTGCTCGACCACGGTGCACACCGGCCTGCACCAGGAGCGCGTGGCCATCCAGTGCCACGACACGCGCGCTCACGGCGCGCCGGTGAAGTGCTCCCGGACGAGTGACTCCACGACCGCCAGGTCCTGGGCGATGAGCGCGTCCAGCAGGGCGCCGTGTTCCGCCGCGTCCGCGACCAGGTCGGCGCGGCGGGTCGCCGGGCCGTTCGTCAGCGGCCACTGGGAGCGGCGGTGCAGGTCCTCGGCGACGGCGACCAGCTGTTCGTTGCCGGCCAGGCCGAGCAGCGCGCGGTGGAAGGCGCGGTCCCGCTCGCTGTAGTGGGCGCGGTCGCCGCGGGCCGCGGCCGCGGCCGTCTCCTCGGCGAGGGGGCGCAGCTCGGCCCAGCGCGCGGCCGGGACCGTACGGGCCAGCCGCAGCATCACCGGGACCTCGATCAGGGCGCGGACCTCGGCGAGTTCCGCCAGCTCACGCGGGGTGCGCTCGACGACACGGAAGCCGCGGTTGAGCACGACCTCCACGGCGCCCTCGACGGCGAGCTGCTGCATCGCCTCGCGGACCGGGGTGGCCGAGACGCCGAAGCGCGCGGCGAGGGCGGGCGCCGAGTAGACCTCGCCGGGGGCCAGCTCCCCGGCGACGAGCGCGGTGCGCAGCGCGGTCAGGACCTGGCCGCGCACCGAGTGGCGCTGGACGAGACGCCGGCCGGGCGGGGCGGCCGGCTCCGTGGTGTGCGCGGAGGCGGGGGCCGGGACCTCACCGTGGGTGTGCTCGCCGCGCGCCCGACCCGGAAGCCGGGGGGCGGGCGCGCGCGGCGCGGCCCCGCGCGCTGTGGCCTGCTCCACTCGGGTCCTCCTGGCGTCTCGTACCGGGGGCCCGCTCGCGGTGTGCGGGGCCCGTGTGCACCATAGGCGCACCGGGCGGCCCGCGTGCCCCGGGGGTGCTCATCGGCGGAGGACCACAACATGGATCGCATCCGGTAAGGTAAGCCTTACCTGCACAACGATCGCGATTCGGTGGTCCCCTGCATGCCCGCAGAAGCCCTGCTCCCCGGCCTCCACTCCGCGCTGACCTCACCCGTCGCGGACGCCTACGCCCGTCTCACCGAGATCTTCCCGGGGCTGCGGGTGCGGGAGCTGGCCGACGGTGAGCGGGCCCCGCGCGGCAACGGCTGGGTCGGAGCGGACGAACTCGCGGCCGGCGGCCCCGCCCTCGACGCCTTCCTCTCCTGGGACGACGCCCAGGTGCTGCGGGACTACGGGCAGCGGGCCCGGCCCGACGTGGTCGCCAGCTTCGGGCTGCACCGCTACGCATGGCCCGCCTGCCTCCTGGTGACCGTGCCCTGGTTCCTGCACCGCCGGGTGCCGCGGCTGCCCGTGGCGGACGTCGCCTTCCAGCGGGCCCTGGGCCGGATGGCGGTGCGGGTGCGGGAGTTCGCGTGCCTGCCGGGCGACCCGGCGGCCGCGCTGCCCGGTGCCCGGGTGGTGGCCGACGAGGAGTCCCTGCGCGGCGAGGTGCGGACGGCCGTCGCCGAGCATCTGGGGCCGGTACTGGAGGGGTTCGGGCCACGGATGCGGCGCGGCAAGCGGGCGCTGTGGGGCATGGCGACGGACGAGATCGTCGAGGGCCTGTGGTACGTGGCGCACCTGCTGGACGAGGAGCCGCGCGCCATGGCCGAACTGGACCTGCTGCTGCCCGGCACCGCCAAGCCGTACGTCGGCACGGCGGGCTTCCGTGAGCTGACCGGTCCGGACGGCGCCGCCCTGCCCACCCGGGACCGGGCGAGCTGCTGCCTCTTCTACACCCTGCGCCCCGAGGACACCTGTGTGACCTGCCCGCGCACCTGTGACGCCGAGAGGGTCCGCCGCCTCAGCGCCTCCGCGTAACCGCCCGGGAGCCGTCCCCCCTCGCCACTCCACCCGGTCGAGTGAGTCGAATCGAACGCGACACGGCGTGCTCAAGCGGGAGTTCGAGGGAATTGCCGTTCATCCCACCTATTGGCGTTCCGTTACCCGGAAAGCTCGTGGCACGCGTGTCGCTTCGGCCACTATGACGCCGGAACACCCCACGGCGATACGAGGAACACCGCATGACACTGACCGAGATATCGCTCGCCTGGCTGCTTCCCGGCGGCGTGATGATCGCGGGAGTCCTGGCGGCGGTGGCGGTACTCGCGCGCGGCAGGCGCGCCGGGCGCAAGACCGCGGCCGACGACTCCTGGGAGCGCGACAAGGAGCGCCGGCGGCGCAAGGAAGCCGTCTACGGCACCGCCTCCTACCTGCTCCTGTTCTGCTGCGCCGCGGTGGCCGCCGCGCTCTCCTTCCACGGCCTGGTCGGCTTCGGCCGGCAGAACCTCAACCTCTCCGGCGGCTGGGAGTACCTGGTCCCCTTCGGACTCGACGGCGCCGCGATGTTCTGCTCCGTCCTGGCGGTGCGCGAGGCGAGCCACGGCGACGCGGCCCTCGGTTCCCGGCTCCTGGTCTGGACGTTCGCGGGGGCCGCCGCCTGGTTCAACTGGGTGCACGCGCCACGCGGACTGGGGCACGCGGGCGCGCCGCAGTTCTTCGCGGGCATGTCGCTGTCGGCGGCGGTGCTGTTCGACCGGGCGCTGAAGCAGACCCGCCGCGCCGCGCTGCGCGAGCAGGGCCTGGTGCCCCGGCCGCTGCCGCAGATCCGGATCGTACGGTGGTTGCGGGCGCCCCGTGAGACGTTCGCAGCCTGGTCGCTGATGCTGCTGGAGGGCGTGCGGACACTGGACGAGGCGGTCGACGAGGTCCGTGAGGACCGGCGGCAGAAGCGGCAGCAGCGGCTCCGCGGGCGCGAGCGGCGCAAGCTGGAACGGGCGCACCTCAAGGCGCTCAACCGCCGGCACCGGGCCTGGGGTCCCGGACGGGGCGGCGGCCGTCAGGTCGACGTCACCACGGCGTCCGCCGCGGAGCCCGTCATAGCCGAGCCGGGACAGCCGCCGCACCGCTCCCGGCCCTCCCTCCAGGCCGTCAAGGGCACTGAACCCGGATCGACGAGGCCCGGTCCGGCCGACACCCGCCCGGCCCGGACCTCTCCGGCCGACGGCTCTCCGGCCGACGACCTTCCGGCCGACGACCTTCCGGCCGAAACGCACCCGTTCGCATACCGCACCGTGGACCTCACCGCCGAGGACGACACCCAGGCGCTGCCGCGCCTTGCCTCCCTGGAGCGCAAACTGAGGGATCTGGAGCAGCAGTTCGGCTGAGGCGGCGCGCCGGCGGGCCCGGCGGGCCCGCCCGGTCCGCCCGGTCCGCTCAGGCGGCCGGGGCGGAGAGCTCGAACCAGACGACCTTCCCCATGCCATGGGTGGTGACGCCCCACTCGTCGGCGAGGGCCTGCACCAGGAACAGACCCCGGCCGTGGGTGCGCTCGCCGCACTCCGGCAGATGCGGCCGGGGCGGTTCCGGAACGAAGTCCCGGACCTCCACCCGTAACCTCCCCGGGGTCACCCTGGCGGTGACGACGGCGCCGTGGTCGGTGTGTATCAGCGCGTTGGTCACCAGCTCACTGGTGAGCAGCTCCGCCGCGTCGGTCGTCTCCGGCCGGCCCCAGTGCCGCAGCAGCTCGCGCAGGGACCGCCGCACCTCCGGGACGGCGGTGATGTCCGCCCGGCCGATTCTCCGCCGCCACTGCGGCGGCTCCCGCGTGAGATCCTCGCGGCCCGGGCGCCCCTCCTCGGGTGCCCAGTCCCGCTCGCCGGTCACGGGTCCGGCCCCTGCCTGACGCCCACTCATAGCCCCCACCCGCACGTCGTCGGCCCTTTCCCTCGAACAGGCTCACGGGATGCATGCCCCTGCCTACACATCGTCACGCCTCCCGGCCGTCCCCGGAGGCGGGCGCACAAGGGCGCACCGGGGCAAGGCCCCCTCCCGGGCAGCGCCTCACGGGCAGAGGAGGAGCAGGGAGGCATGCACCGCCGGTGCGCCCTCGCGCCACGCGCCCCGCCGGCTCAGGGCCGCGGCACGTTGCGCAGGTTGGAGCGGGCCATCTGGAGCATCCGGCCCACTCCCCCGTCCAGCACGATCTTGCCGGCGGAGAGCGCGAAGCCGGTCACCATCTCGGCCTTGATCTTCGGTGGGATGGACAGGGCGTTGGGGTCGGTGACCACGTCGACGAGGGCCGGGCCCTTGTGCTTGAAGGCGTCCTTGAGCGCGCCCGCCAGATGCTTGGGCTTCTCCACCCGCACCCCGTGGGCCCCGGCCGCGCGGGCGATGGCCGCGAAGTCGGTGTGGTGGTGGTCCGTGCCGTACGACGGCAGGCCCGCCACCATCATCTCCAGCTCCACCATGCCCAGGGAGGAGTTGTTGAACAGCACCACCTTCACCGGCAGGTCCTGCTGCACCAGGGTGAGGAAGTCACCCATCAGCATGGAGAATCCGCCGTCGCCGGACATGGAGACGACCTGGCGCCCCCGGTCGGCCTGCTGGGCGCCGATCGCCTGCGGCAGCGCGTTGGCCATCGAGCCGTGGTTGAAGGAGCCGATGATGCGGCGCCGGCCGTTGGGGGTGAGGTAGCGGGCGGCCCAGACGTTGCACATCCCGGTGTCCACGGTGAACACGGCGTCGTCGTCCGCCAGTTCGTCCAGCACGGACGCCACGTACTCGGGGTGGACGGGGGTGTGCTTCTCCACCTTGCGGGTGTACGCCTTGACGACCCCCTCCAGGGCGTCGGTGTGCTTCTTCAGCATCTTGTCGAGGAACTTGCGGTTCGTCTTGGGGCGCACGCGCGGGGTGAGGCAGCGCAGTGTCTCGCGCACGTCACCCCAGACGGCCAGGTCCAGCTTGGAGCGGCGGCCGAGGTGTTCGGCCCGTACGTCGACCTGGGCGATCTTCACGTCGTCGGGGAGGAAGGCCCGGTACGGGAAGTCGGTGCCCAGCAGGAGCAGCAGGTCGCACTCGTGGGTGGCCTCGTAGGCGGCGCCGTACCCCAGGAGCCCGCTCATGCCGACGTCGAACGGGTTGTCGTACTGGATCCACTCCTTGCCGCGCAGCGCGTGTCCCACCGGGGCCTTGACGCGCTCGGCGAACTGCATGACCTCGGCGTGGGCGCCGGCCGTACCGCTGCCGCAGAAGAGCGTGACCTTCTCGGCGTCGTCGATCATGCGGACGAGCGCGTCGATCTCGGTGTCGCCGGGGCGCACGGTGGGGCGCGTGGTCACGAGTGTGTGCTCGGCAAGCTTCTCGGGGGCGGGCTCGGAGGCCAGGTCGCCGGGGAGCGCCACCACACTGACCCCGCGCCGGCCCACCGCGTGCTGGATCGCGGTCTGGAGCACCCGGGGCATCTGCTGGGGACTGGAGATCAGCTCGCAGTAGTGGCTGCACTCCTGGAACAGCCGGTCGGGGTGGGTCTCCTGGAAGAAGCCGAGGCCGATCTCGCTGGAGGGGATGTGCGAGGCGAGGGCGAGGACCGGGGCCATCGAGCGGTGCGCGTCGTAGAGGCCGTTGATGAGGTGGAGGTTGCCCGGACCGCAGGAACCGGCGCAGGCCGTGAGCCTGCCGGTGATCTGGGCCTCGGCACCGGCCGCGAACGCCGCGGCCTCCTCGTGCCTGACGTGGACCCAGTCGATGCCCGGGGTGCGGCGGATGGCGTCGACCACCGGGTTCAGGCTGTCACCGACCACGCCGTACAGCCGCTGCACACCGGACCGGACGAGGATCTCAATGAATTGTTCCGCGACGTTCTGTTTGGCCATATGGTCATCTTTGACGGAATCTCCGCCGTTACGCCTCTCGCACCGCTGTGGTTACGCCTCCCAGACGGCCACCGCCGTCCGGTCGTCCGCGTAGCCCTTCGTCCGTAGCTGGGTGTCCGCGAGGAAGGCGGCCAGGCCCGGCGGCTCCTCCGCCGCCCACCGCTCGGCGAGCTCCTCGGCGAGTGCGGGCTCACCCCGCAACGGCTCGGCGAACCCTCGGCCGGCCAGCAGCAGCGTGTCACCCGGGCGGGCCACGGAGGCGCGGAACCGGAACGCCCCGGCGGGCGGCCCCGGCGGGTCGTCCGGGGCCGGCGGGTCCTCCGGGACGGGAGGGGCGGACGGTCCGGACCGTGCCGGTCCCGGCGGTGAACCCACGACGACCGCCTCACCGGTGAGCGCGGCCGGGTCCGGCGGCGGTGGCTCGATGTCCTGCCAGGCACCACCGCGCAACCGGAACAGCCCGCCCTCCCCGACGCCGAAGAACACCCGGGTACGGCAGCCGGGGTCGGCGGTCAGCAGCAGGCAGCGCAGGCTAGCGGTGTACCGGCCCGGCTCCAGACCGAGGTCCGTGGCGCGGGCCCGCAGTCTGCCGTAGGCACGGGCGGTGAGCCGGTGCAGGCCGGACTTGAGGTCGCCCCGGCGGCCCGCCCTGATGTCCTCGCCGAGGCGGACGTGGTGGCGGCCGACGGCCTCGCCGATCCAGCGGCAGGCGTCGGCGGCGGCCAGGTGGCCGGCCTCCGCGGCCCGGTCGCCGGTCGCCACCGCGACCAGCACCAGCGCGGCCTCTCCGGTGCCGAACCGCGCGGTCAGCAGGGCGTCCCGGCGCGGCTCGCCCCGGTTCCGGGCGGAGTCCCCGCGCACCGAGGCGGCCCGCAGCGTGTACGTGCCGTACCGGGCGCCGTCCAGGACGGTGTCGGCGACCAGCTCGTCCAGTTGGTGCGGGTGGGCCGGGGGCAGCGCGGTGGGCTCGGGCTCGTACGTGGGCGGCCCGTCGCCGACGTACTCGCCGCGCGGGCGCGGCGGACGGGGAGCGCGTGACCCGGAAGCGGGGGGCGCCGGGGACGCGGCGCCCGGGAAGGTGCGGGGGCCCGTGGGGCCGCCAGGGGGCTCCCAGGGGGCCCGGTCGTGGTCGCCACGGGGGCGGGCCGGCGGTCCGGCCGGCGCGGCTCGCCGCTCCGGCCGGGTGGGTGGGCGCCCGGCCGGGACCTCCGGCGCCGGGCGGGCCGGCGGGACCGTGACGGTGTCCGACGCCGATGCGAACCGGTCGTCCAGCGTGTCGCCCGTGGCGGCCGGACCCGTGTCGGGCGCGTCGGTGTCGTACAGCTCGTCCCACCAGCCGTCCTCGTCGCCGGCGGGCCTCTCCCCCTGTGGACTCATGCCGTTCATTGTCCACCGGCCGGGGCGTACCGGAGCGGCGCGACCGGAAAAGTGACCGTTCCGAAGTCGTGGGACCGCGGCCCGGGTTACGGCCCCGGTGGGGTGCGTGCCGGCCGGGCGGGGAGGCGGGGAATGATGAGCCCGGCGACCGCGCGCCGGAGAACGGCGGGGAGCCATGGAGCGCCGGGGAGCGCCGGGAGGACCGGAGCCAGGGGCGGCAGGGGCGACACAGGGGGACGAAGGGTGGCGGCAGGGGTGCTGGCGGCGATAGGTCTCGACGGGCTCCAGGAGTCGGCGTACCGCGCGCTGGTCGCGCTCGGCGCCGCGGAGGTGGGCGACCTGGCGCACCGGCTGGCGGTGTCCGCCGCCGGCACCGAGGAGGCGCTGCGGCGGCTGGAGGCACGGGGCCTGGCAGCCCGGTCACCGGCCCGCGCCGGGCGGTGGGTGGCGGCACCGCCGGGGGTGGCGCTGGCCGCCCTGCTCGCCCGGCAGCGGCAGGATCTGGAGCGGGCGGAGCTGGCGGCGGCGCGGCTGGCGGAGGAGTACCGGGCCGACCCGGCGGAGCCGGCCGCGCACGACCTGGTGGAGGTGGTGACCGGCGCGAGCGCGGTGGCGCACCGGCGCCGCCAGCTGGAGCTGGCCGCGACCGGGGAGATCCGCGCCCTGGTGACCGGCGTCCCGGCCGCCGCGCCGGGAAAGCGGTCGGGCGTGTCCCGCCGGGTGGTGGCCGAGCGGGCGGTGCTGGACCTGCCGGGCGGCGTCGGCGTTCTGGCGGAGCTCGGCGGTGCGCAGGGGGTACGGGTGGCGGACCGGGTACCGATGGAGCTGGTCGTCGCGGACCGGGCTCTCGCCATGGTCCCCCTGACCGGACCGGGAGCGGAGCCGGCCGCGCTGGTGGTGCACGCCAGCGAGCTGCTGGAGTCGCTGACCGGTGTGTTCGAGGTGGTGTGGCGGGAGGCGCTGCCGCTGCGGACGCGGCCGGCCGGGGGAACGGGCGGACCGGACCGGGGGACACCGGCCGGCCCGGACGCGACGGACCTGGAGATCCTGTCGCTGCTGCTGGCCGGGATGACGGACGCGAGCGCCGCCAAGCAGTTGGAGCTGGGGCTGCGGACCGTACAGCGCCGGGTGCGGGGGCTGATGGACCTGACGGGCGCCACCACCCGGCTCCAGTTGGGCTGGCACGCGTACGAACGCGGCTGGGTGACGCGGGACGCCTCCGCCTGACGGGGGTCCCGGCGACGGCCCGGGCGAACTGCGTGTTCCCGGCAGGTCGGGCAGGCTGGACAGATGGGTGCGTGGCAGCTCGTACTGGTCGGGCTGGTGATGCTCCTCGGACTGCTCGGTGTCCTGCTGCCGGGCGTGCCGGGGCCGTGGCTGGTGTGGGCCGCGGTGCTGTGGTGGTCGCTGCATGTGCGGACCTCGCTCGCCTGGTGGCTGCTGGTCGGCTCCACCGCGCTGCTGCTGGTGACCCAGGTCGTGGTCTGGCACCTGCCCGCCCGCCGGCTGCGGGGCCTGGGGGTGAACCGCCGCATGGTCGTGTACGCCGGGGTGGGCGCCCTGCTGGGGTTCGTCCTGGTGCCCGTGATCGGCGCCGTGCCCGGATACGTCGGCGGTGTCTACCTCTCGGAGCGGCTGCGCCTGGGCGGCCACGGGCCGGCGCTGGCGTCCACCCGGACGGTGATGCGCGCGATCGGCACCAGCGTCCTGGTGGAGCTGTTCGCCTGCCTGCTGGTCGTCGGCGCGTGGGTGGGCGCCGCGGCCGGGGGCTGAGCGCGGCGGGGCGCCCGCCGGGCCGGCCCGGCGCGGTCACCGCTCAGCGGCCGGCCAGGTACCGCGAGGCGTACGAGCGCCAGGGGCGCCACCGCGCGCGGTCGGCCCGGGCGTCCAGTGCCACGTCCGGGTCGCCGAGGGCCCGCGTCCGGATCAGCGCGGCGGTGGCCGGGGTGATGCCGGGCAGGGCGCGCAGCGCGCGTTCGGCCCCGTCCCGGTCGGCCCCCGGGTCCAGCCGCACCTCGCCGGCCGCGAGCGCGGCGGCCAGCGGCCCGGCCCCGGGGTGGCCGGTGAGCTCGGCGGGGCGGGGGAACAGGTGTGTGAGGCCGCCGCACGGGCTGTCCAGCGCCGTGCCGTACTCCTCGACCAGCCGCGCCGCCTCGGCGGATCCGACCAGCGCCCGTACCGCGAACTCCTCCGGCTCGGCCGCGCCGGGCGAGCGCAGTCCGGGCCGGGCGGCCACGAGCGGACCGAGCGCCGCGTCGGCGCCGAGCCGTTCCGCCACCGCGTACGGGTCGGCGTCCAGGTCGAACAGGCGGCGCAGCCGCTGTACGGCGGTGGTGAGGTCCCGCAGGTCGGTGAGGTGGACACGGGCCTCCAGCCAGCGGCCGGGCGACCGCTCGTCGACGGCGGCGATCCCCGAGCCGTACGGCAGCCGGAGGGTACGCCGGTAGGTACGGGCGCCGGGAGGGCCGGTCACCTCCTCGATCCGGTCGACCGCCTCGGCCGCGAGCAGGTCGAAGACGTCACCCGCGGCGTACGGGCCGCGGTGGGCCAGCCGCAGCGGGATACCGGCCGTGGGGGCGCCGGCGCCGGCGCGGCCACCGCGCTCCGCGCGCAGTCCGCTGGGGGTGCGGGCGTAGATCTGCCGGATCGTGTCGTTGAACTGCCGCACGCTGGCGAAACCCGCGGCGAACGCGATTTCGGTGATCGGGAGCCGGGTGGTGCGCAGCAGTACCCGCGCGGTGTGGGCGCGCTGGGCGCGGGCGAGCGCGACGGGCCCCGCGCCGAGCTCGGCGTTGAGGTGGCGCCGCACCTGGCGGTCGCTGTAACCGAGCCGTCCGGCCAGTCCGGGCACACCCTCGCGGTCGACCACGCCGTCACCGATCAGGCGGATGGCGCGGCCGACGACATCGGCGCGCACGTTCCAGGCGGCCGAGCCGGGCACGGCGTCCGGCCGGCACCGGCGGCACGCCCGGAAGCCGTTCACCTGGGCGGCGGCGGCCGTCGGAAAGAACCGGACGTTCTCCCTCCGGGGCGTGACGGCCGGGCAGCTGGGCCGGCAGTAGATGCCGGTGGTCGCCACGGCGAAGAAGAACTCGCCGTCGAAGCGCGCGTCGCGGCTGCTCACCGCCTCGTACTTGGTCTCCTCGTCCACCGTCACGGCACCCAGTGTGCGCCGCCGGCCGGGGCGCGACCGGCGGTTTCCGGACACGACGCTGCCCGGCCGCCGGGCCCGGGCCGGGCCCGGCGGCCGGGGGGTCAGCCCACGCGCCCGCGCTTCGCGGCCAGGGCCGCGCGGCCCTCCGCGCCCTTGCGCTTCCAGTCCTTGCGGATCTCCGAGCGCAGCCGGGCGTCCGTCTTGGCGACGATGCGCTGGTTCTCCCGCAGCAGCTTGCGGTAGCTCTCCAGCCGCCGCGGCTGCAGCGTGCCGTCCTCGACGGCGGCCAGCACCGCACAGCCCGGCTCCGCGTGGTGCGCGCAGTCCTGGAAGCGGCAGCCCCCGGCCAGTTCCTCGACCTCCGCGAAGACCTGGCCGACCCCGGCGCCGGCGTCCCACAGCCCCACACCGCGCAGCCCCGGGGTGTCGATGAGGGTGCCGCCTCCCGGCAGGAGGAGGAGGTTGCGGGTGGTGGTGGTGTGCCGGCCCTTGCCGTCGGCGTCGCGGACGGCCCGGACGCCCATGGAGTCCTCGCCGGTGAGGGCGTTGGCCAGGCTGGACTTGCCGGCGCCCGACTGGCCGAGCAGGACGCTCGTACCGCCCGCGACGACGGCGGCGAGCACGTCGACGCCCTCGCCGGTGGCGGAGCTGACCGCGAGGACCCGGGCCCCGGGCGCGGCCGTCTCCACGTCCCGCACGAGGTAGGAGAGCCCGACCGGGTCGGGCACCAGGTCGGCCTTGGTGAGCACCACGAGCGGCTGGGCGCCGGACTCCCAGGCGAGGGCGAGGAACCGCTCCACCCGGCCGAGGTCCAGCTCGACGGCCAGCGGGACCGCGATGATCGCGTGGTCGACGTTGGCCGCGAGGACCTGCCCCTCGGAGCGCTTGGACGAGGTGGAGCGCACGAAGGCGGTACGGCGCGGCAGGTACGCGCGTACGTACCGGGGATTGCCGTCGGGGTCGACGGCGGCCCAGTCCCCGGTGCACACGACCCGCAGCGGATCGTGCGGGGTGACGAAAGCGGTGTCCGCGCGGACCGTGCCGTCCGGGGTGACGACGTCGCACTGGCCGCGGTCCACCCGGACGACCCGGCCGGGGACCAGTCCCCGGGCGGCGTGGGGGGCGAACGCGGCGGCCCAGGACTCGTCCCAGCCGTAGGGGGCTAGGGCGTGCGGGGAGGCGGCGCTGGTGGAGAGAGGCAAGGGGGAACCCTTCACAGGGTGGCCCCGGCGGCGCGCGCACGGCGCGCGGGAAGGATCGGGTCAGCCGGAGGCCACGGAGGTGTGGTGGACGGACTTCTGGATGCGGGCGGCACCCTTCACAGCGACAGCCATCGGTCACACCTCCCAGTTCTGCGCTCTTCGCGGTCGGCCGCGGTCGATCAGGCCGCAGTCGACCACGGCCCGGTGCACGGCGCCGCACAACCCGGCCCGTGTCGGAACGCCCTCAGCCTAGGGGGGCTGCGGTCCCGGCGCCAACGTTTTTCAGTTCGCCGCCGACGTCTCCGAGGACGCCGGGCTCTGCGAGGTCCCCTCGATCCGCTCATGGCCCGGCGGCGGCGCCGGGCGGGGCCTTGGGCGGCGCGACAGCGCGCCGCGCAGGCGGCCGACCGCCGGTTCGGTCCAGCGGGCGGTGAGGGGTCCGAGGATCACCAGGATCAGGACGTACGCGGTGGCCAGGGGCCCTATGCGCGGTTCGGTGGCGACCGCGAGCCCGGCGATGACGACGGAGAACTCGCCACGGGCGACCAGCGCTCCGCCGGCCCGCAGCCGGCCGCGCGGGCCGATGCCCGCGCGGCGGGCCGCGTACCAGCCGGTGAGGATCTTGGTGACGGCGGTGGCCAGGGCGAGCAGCAGCGCGGGCAGCAGGACCGGCGGGATCGCCGCCGGGTCGGTCGACAGTCCGAAGAAGACGAAGAAGACGGCCGCGAACAGGTCCCGCAGCGGGGTGAGCAGCTTGCGCGCGCCCTCGGCGACCTCGCCCGACAGGGCGATCCCCACCAGGAACGCGCCGACCGCGGCGGACACCTGGAGCTCCTGGGCGATCCCGGCGACCAGCACGGTCAGGCCGAGCACCACGAGCAGCAGCATCTCGGGGTTGTCGGATGAGACGGCCCGGCTGATGAGCCGGCCGTGGCGCAGCGCGACGTACAGGACGAGACCGACGGTACCGAGCGCGATGAGCAGGGTGACGCTGCCGCCGGCGAGCCCGGCGCCGGCCAGCAGGGCGGTCAGCAGCGGGAGGTAGAGGGCCATCGACAGGTCCTCGATGACGAGCACCCCGAGGATGACGGGGGTCTCGCGGTTGCCGAGCCGGCCGAGGTCGGTGAGCACCTTGGCGATGACACCGGACGAGGAGATCCAGGTGACGCCGGCGAGGGCGACGGCGGCGACCGGGCCCCAGCCGAGCAGCAGCGCCGCGGCGGCGCCCGGGGCCGCGTTGAGGACGAAGTCGACGGCCCCCGACGGGTACTGCGTCCGGAGGCTGGTGACGAGTTCGGAGGCGCTGTACTCCAGGCCCAGCAGGAGGAGGAGCAGGATGACGCCGATGTCGGCGCCGACGGCGACGAAGTCCTCGCTGGCGGCGAGCGGGAGGAGGCCGCCGTGGCCGAAGGCGAGCCCGGCCAGCAGGTAGAGGGGGATCGGGGAGAGGCCGATGCGGCCGGCGAACCGGCCTATCAGGCCGAGGCCGAGGATGACCGCCCCCAGCTCTATGAGGAGCGCGGTGGTGTCGTGCATGTCATCCTCCGCCGATGAGCGCGGCCAGCGCGTCCACGCCGTCGCGGGTGCCGACGGCGACCAGGGTGTCACCGATGGCCAGCCGGAAGTCGGGGGCGGGCGACGGATGGGCGCTGGTACGGCGCAGTACGGCGACGATGGAGGCGCCGGTGCGGCTGCGGGCCCGGGTGTCGCCGAGCGGCCGCCCCGCGTAGGGGGAACGGCTGCTGACCGGTATGTGCTCGGTGACCAGGTCGAGGCCGTCGGTGCGGACGGCCCCGAACGCCACCGGGTCGATCACATGGGCCAGGGCGGTGGCCTCTTCGGGGGTGAGCGGTACCGACGCCTGGCAGGTGTCCGGGTCGTCGGCGCGGTAGAACCCGAGGAAGCGGCGGCCGTCGTGGTGGACCACGACGGAGATGTGCTGACCGGCTTCGGTGGTGAAGTCGTACTGCGTGCCGACGCCGGGCAGTTGGGTGCGCCGGGTTCCCATGGTTGCCCCCTCCGTGATGACGCGGAACGCGCAGAAAGGATCTTCTTTACCTTATCATTACCTGGACTGGGGAGCGCGGCGCCGAGGGCACGGGGCCGGGCGCCCCGGCCCCCGCCCGATCCGCCGGCGGTGCCGCGCCGGAGCGCCGGCGACGCCCGGGCCGTGTCCGATTCCTACAAGACCGGGTGGCACAGCACGGCCTACGGTGTCGGCATGACCACCACACCACGACTCGACGCGATCGGCCTCGTCGTCTCCGACATGGCCGCCTCCCTCGCCTTCTACCGGCGCCTCGGCCTGGACGTCCCGGCCGGGGCGGACGCCGCCCCGCATGCCGAGGCCGTCCTGCCCAACGGGACACGGATCCTGTGGGACACCGAGGAGACCGTCCGCTCGTTCGACCCGGAGTGGACGCGTCCCCGGGGCGGCGACCGGGTCGTCCTGGCGTTCCGCTGCGCGAGCCCGGCCGATGTCGACGCCACGTACGAGGCGCTGCTCGCCGAGGGCCACCGGGGCCGTCTGCGGCCCTGGGACGCCGTCTGGGGACAGCGTTACGCGGTGGTGCTGGACCCGGACGGCAGCGCCGTCCAGCTCTTCGCCGACGCCGTGTAGGCGCTGAGCGTGGTGCCGGCCAGCGCCCGCATCTCGCGCGCCAGATGCGCCTGGTCGGCACAGCCCGCCGCCACCGCGGCCTCGGCGTAGGGCAGACCGGCCCGGACGAGCGCGAGCGCACGCCGCAGCCGCAGGATCCGGGCCAGTGTCTTGGGCCCGTAACCGAAGGCGTCCAGCGAACGCCGGTGCAGTCGACGGACCCCCAGCCCGGCGGCGTCGGCCGCCGCCGCGACCGTCCGCCCGGCGTTCAGCGCCTGGACGACGGCCCGCAGCAGTGGGTCGGGGCCCGGCGTGTCGGCGGCCGCGCGCACCGCCAGTTCCTCCAGCGCGGCGGCTTGGTCCGGCGCCTCGGACAGCCGTTCGGTGAGCCGCCGCACCCGGGCCGCGGGCCACAGCGCGGCCAGCTCCACCCGCTGGTCCCGCAGCTCGTGGGCCGGCACCCCGAGCACCCCGGGCGCGTCGCCGGGAGCGAAGCGCAGCCCCACATGGCCGGCGGCCGGGTTGCCGGGGACGTGGGTCCGGGTGTCGGGCCCGGCGACCAGCAGCCGGCCCTCGCTCCACATCAGGTCCATGCACCCGTCGGGCAGGACGCCGACGCCCCCGAGGCGCTCCCCGGTCCAGGTCCACAGGACGGCGCCGTCCAGGCGGGAGGGACGTTCCCGGTACATCGTCCTGGTCAGAGCGCGGGTCCGGTGCCGCGGGCCGGGCCGTCGCCGTCCGCTCCACCGTCCCCGGCGCCGTCGCCGTCCCGCCCCTTCTCCTTCTCCCGCCCCTTCTCCTTCTCCCGCGCCTTCTCCCGTTCCTTCTCCTTCTCCTTCTCCCGGCTCGTGTGCAGCCGCGACACCACGTCGTCCGGGGGCAGGAACCGCGACCAGCGCTCCGGGAACTCCGACGGCATGTCCGGATCGTCGTCGTCCAGATCCTCCACCGCCGCCTTGGCCCGGGCCACCAGCGCGGCCGCCTCGGCCGTACGGGCGCGTTCGTTCTCGGCGCGGGCCGCCGCCGTGGCCACCGAGGGCCAGACCCGGTCGATCGCCGCGTTCACCGCCGCGCCCACCAGGACGGCGAAGGCCGAGATGCCGATCCAGAGCAGGACCGCGATGGGGGCCGCGAGCGAGCCGTAGATCGTCGGGCCCTCGACCGTACTCGTCAGGTAGACGCGCAGGAGGAAGCTGCCGAGCACCCACATCGCGAGCGCCACCAGCGCGCCGGGGACGTCCTCGATCCAGGGCGACCGGACGGGTACGGACACGTGGTAGAGCGTGGTGAGGAAGGCGATGGACAGCAGGATGACCACCGGCCAGTACAGGACGGCCACCACCTCCGTGCCCCACGGGAACAGCTCCACCACCCGGTCGGGGCCGACCACCGCCAGCGGCAGCACCACCGCGCCGATCAGCAGGGCCACGATGTAGAGCAGGAAGGCCAGCAGCCGGGTGGCCACGATGCCGCGGTGGCCGTCGAGTCCGTACATCACGGTGATGGTGTCGATGAAGACGTTCACCGCGCGGGAGCCCGACCAGAGCGCCAGGGCGAAACCGATGGAGATGAGGTCGGGGTGCCCCCGCCCGGTGACGTCCTCCAGCAGCGGTTTGGCGATGTCGTTGACGCCCTGGTCGGACAGGACCGTGCCGACCGCCCCCAGGATGTTCTTCTCGATGGAGGCGACGGTCGTGGTGTCGGTCCAGTCGTCGATGTAGCCGAGGAGGCCGATCAGGCCGAGCATCAGGGGCGGCAGCGACAGCAGGGTGAAGAACGCCGCCTCGGCGGCGAGACCGAGGATGCGGTATTCGATACACGAATTGACCGTGTCCTTCAGAAGCAGCCATGCCATCTTCCGCTTCGAGACATTGCGGTAGAGGGCGCGGGCCCGGTTGAGTCTGCCCGACGACCGTGGCGGACACGGGGGTGTTTCATTTGCTGCCTGCACCTCCTTACCGTATCGGCATGGCAGCCACCACCCACACAGTGACCAATCAGGCTCCGCCCCTGGTCGGGTACGACGTCTACAGCGCCGACCGGGCCCTGACCGAAGCGGTGGAGCGGCACCTTCCCCCGCGGCTCCGGGAGGAGGTCCACCAGGAACTCGCCAAGCTCGGCACCACGGCCGGGTCCGTCCAGGCGCAGGACTGGGGGACGCTCGCCAACGAGTACCCGCCGAGACTGCGCACCCACGACCGGTACGGCAACCGGATCGACCACGTCGACTTCCATCCGGCCTGGCACCGCCTGCTCGGTCACGCGGTGACCAACGGCCTGACCAACGCCTGGGGCAGGCCGGCCGGGCACCTGCGGCGCGCCGCCGGGTTCCTGGTGTGGACGCAGGTCGAGGCGGGGCACGGCTGCCCGCTGTCGATGACGCACGCGGCGGTCCCGGCACTGCGCGCGGATCCGGCGCTCGCCGCCCTGTGGGAGCCGAAGCTGACCTCCCAGGTGTACGAGGAGGAGCTGCGGCCGGCGGCCCGGAAGACCGGTGTGCTCTTCGGAATGGGCATGACGGAGAAGCAGGGCGGCAGTGACGTACGGGCCAACACCACGGCCGCCGAGCCGCTGGACGCGGACGGCGAGTACCTCCTGACCGGCCACAAGTGGTTCTGCTCGGCGCCGATGAGCGACGGGTTCCTGGTCCTGGCCCAGGCTCCCGGCGGGCTGACCTGCTTCCTGGTGCCGCGTCTCCTGGAGGACGGGACCCGCAACGTGTTCCTGATCCAGCGGCTGAAGGACAAACTGGGCAACCGGTCGAACGCCTCCAGCGAGGTGGAGTTCGACGGGACGTGGGCGCGCCGGGTCGGCGAGGAGGGGCGCGGGGTGCGCACCATCATCGAGATGGTGGCGGCGACCCGGCTGGACTGCGTGGTCGGCTCGGCCGCGCTGATGCGGCAGGCGGTGGCCCAGGCCGTGCACCACGCCGCCCACCGCGCCGCCTTCGGCGGGGTGTTGATCGACAAGCCGCTGATGCGCAACGTCCTGGCCGACCTGGCGCTGGAGTCGGAGGCGGCGACCACCCTGGCGCTGCGGCTCGCCGCGGCCTACGACGACGGTTCGGAGCAGGAGCGGGCGTTCCTGCGGATCGCCGTGCCGGTGGCGAAGTACTGGGTGACCAAGCGGTGCGTGCCGGTGACCGCCGAGGCCCTGGAGTGCCTGGGCGGCAACGGCTACGTCGAGGAGTCCGGGATGCCGCGGCTGCTGCGCGAGTCGCCGCTCAACTCCATCTGGGAGGGCTCCGGCAACGTCCAGGCGCTGGACGTGCTGCGGGCGCTCGGGGGGACCCCCCAGGCCGGCAGGCGCACGGGGAGGGAGCCGCTGGCGCTGCACGCCTTCCTGGAGGAGGTCGGCAGGGCGCGCGGCGCCGACCACCGGCTGGACGCGGCGATCAAGGACCTGCTGGCCGAACTGGCCGATCTGGACGGGATCGAGGCACGGGCCCGCCGGGTGGTCGAGCGGATGGCGCTGGTGCTCCAGGGGTCGCTGCTGGTCCGCTGGGCCCCCGCCGAGGTCGCGGACGCGTTCTGCGCCTCACGGCTGGGCGGCGACTGGGGGTCGGCCTTCGGGACGCTGCCGCACACGCTGGACCTGGCGGCGGTGGTGGAGCGGGCGCGGGCCGCCGTCTGACGGCCCGCGCCCGGGAACGCGCGCGAGGTGGTGCTGCGCCGACACGGCACCAACCCGGCGCGGCACCGGGGCGGGGCCCCGGTACGGCACCAGTGTCGTACCGGAGCGGGCCGTCCACGAGAGTTGCAAGGGGTTGCAGGAGGCGGGGCGCCGGGGGTGCTGTCGGCGTATCTCCCCGCCGCGGCGGGGAGGTAGACATGACACAGGCCGGCCACCGGGGCGCGGGCGCCCGGGCGGGGGGCGCCGGGGCCACCGTCGACTTGACGCGGCTCGCCGCGATGGACGCGCGGAAGGCGACGCTGCTCCTCAAGGGTGTGCGGGAGGCCGCTCTCAACGGCGGACGGCCACCGCTGGCGCCGCGCGCCGACATCCGGGATTCGTGGCAGCGGATGCTGCGCACGGGGGTGGACCCGGACCGGGACCGCCGTTCGGGTCTGCTGTCGCCCGGGGAACTGGAGCGCCGCCGGAACGCCTCGCCGCTGGCCGGACTGCTGCCGCTGCTGCGGGAGGGCCTGGTGGCGGTGTCGGGGCCGGACACCGGTTCGGTGCGGCACATCATGGTGGTGGCCGACGCCGATGGGCGGGTGCTGTGGCGCGAGGGCAGCCCCGCGGTGCTCCGCAAGGCCGACGGGCACGGTTTCGAACCGGGCGCCGACTGGACGGAGGACACGGTCGGTACCAACGGGGTGGGCACCGCGCTGGTGACCCGCCGCCCGGTCCAGGTGCACTCCGCCGAGCACTTCGTGTCGACCCACCACTCCTGGACCTGCGCGGGCGCTCCGATCACCGATCCGCGCGACGGGCGGCTGATCGGCGCGGTGGACGTGAGCGGGCCGGTCGTCACGGTGCACCCGGCGACGCTGATGCTGGTGAGTTCGGTGGCCCGGCTGGTCGAGGCGGAGCTGCGCAACCGGCACTTCGCGGAGCTGGCGCGGCTGCGCTCGGTGGCCGCGCCGGTGCTGTGCCGGGTGGGCGGCCGGGCACTGGCGGTGGACCGCCACGGCTGGGCGGCGGCCGTCACGGGGATGGCGCCGGTGGACCGGCTGCCGCTGCCGCGCTCCTTCGGGGCGGGCCGGGTGCTGGTGCCGGCGCTGGGCCTGTGCGCGGTGGAGCCGCTGCCGGGCGGCTGGCTGGTGCGGCTGGTGGACGACGAGCAGCGCGCGGCGGCGGCGGCGAGCCGGCTGGTGCTGGACGTCAGCCGGCCCCGCCGGTGGTCGCTGGAGGTCTCCGGGGCGCTGGACGGCTGGACCCAGGAGCTGAGCCCCCGCCACGCCGAGCTGCTGTACGTGCTGGCGCTGCACCGCGACGGGCGCACGGCGGCGGAGCTGGCGGGGGACCTGTTCGGGGACCCGTCCCGGACGGTGACGGTCCGCGCGGAGATGTCCCGGGTCCGCCGCACCCTGGGGGGCGTGCTGGCGCACCGCCCGTACCGCTTCCGCGAGGAGATCGAGGTGGGGGTGATCGCCCCGGACGATCCGGCCGACCTGCTCCCCCACTCCACCGCCCCGGCGGTCCTGGCCGCGCGGCGCCGCCCGCCCGCCTTGGGGCCGCGGCCGGGGGCGTGATTCGCTGGCGGTATGAGCATCACCGTGACCACGTGGTCCCTGGAACAGACCTCGCCCGACGATCTGCGGCCGGCCGCGGAGCCCGGCCCGGACATCCGGATCGTCCGGGCCGAGATACCTTCACCGGAATTCAGCCGTTTTCTCTACAGCGCGGTCGGCGGAGACATCCGCTGGACCGACCGGCTCGGCCTGACGTACGCGCGGTGGCGGGAGATCCTGGAGCGCCCCGGGGTGGAGACCTGGGTGGCGTACGAGAGGGGGACGCCGGCCGGTTACGTGGAGCTGGACCCGCAGCCGGACGGGGCGGTCGAGATCGTGTACTTCGGCCTGATCCCGGCCTTCCGCGGCCGGCGGATCGGCGGGCACCTGCTGTCGTACGGCGCGGCGCGGGCGTGGGACCTGGCGGAGCGGTGGCCGGGCCGGGAGCCCACGAAGCGGGTGTGGCTGCACACCTGCTCCCTGGACGGGCCGCACGCGATGGACAACTATCTGCGCCGGGGCTTCACCCTGTTCCACACGGAGGTGACCCAGGAGCAGGAGGTTCCGGTTCCAGGCCCGTGGCCGGGTGCGCACCTCTGAGCAGCGGTTTGTCCGGGGGGTGCCGGAATATTCCCGAGGAAACGCGTGACTCGGAACACACTTATCCACGATGCGAGACAGGATTGTCCACATCTTGGAAGATGGTGGACTGGGTCCAAAGTCCCGTGACAGGCTTCCGTCATGTCTCGAGCTGGAACTGCCTTGGTGAGTCGGCGGCACGTCGACCTCGGCCGCATGTCCAGCGCCATTTGTTCGGCGAGCTGAACCAAGCAGCACCTCCCGTGTTCCCCATCGTCTGAACCCCACGCGCACCCGCCGCCCCAGCGCCAGTCCCCGCGCGCGAGTGTGCAGGTCAGAGCCGCCCTCCTGCAGTCCCGAAGGACGTATCGTCATGGCCGCCACTCCGGAAAAGCCCGCCTCCGCCGCCGCCCGCCGCAAGACCGGGCGCCACCGCGGTGAAGGACAGTGGGCCGTGGGCCACTTCACGCCCCTCAACGGCAACGAGCAGTTCAAGAAGGATGACGACGGTCTCAACGTACGGACACGTATTGAGACGATCTACGCCAAGGCAGGCTTCGACTCCATCGACCCCAACGACCTGCGCGGGCGGATGCGCTGGTGGGGTCTGTACACCCAGCGCAAGCCCGGGATCGACGGCGGCAAGACGGCGATCCTGGAGCCCGAGGAGCTGGACGACGAGTACTTCATGCTGCGGGTCCGGATCGACGGCGGCCGCCTGACGACCGACCAGCTCCGGGTCATCGGCGAGATCTCGCAGGAGTTCGCGCGCGGCACCGCGGACCTGACCGACCGGCAGAACGTCCAGTACCACTGGATCCGGATCGAGGACGTGCCGGAGATCTGGAACCGTCTGGAAGCCGTGGGCCTGTCCACCACCGAGGCGTGCGGTGACACCCCGCGCGTCATCCTCGGCTCCCCGGTCGCCGGTATCGCCGAGGACGAGATCATCGACGGCACCCCGGCCATCGAGGAGATCCAGCGCCGGATCGTCGGCAACAAGGAATTCTCCAACCTGCCGCGCAAGTTCAAGTCCGCGATCTCCGGCTCCCCGCTGCTGGACGTGGCGCACGAGATCAACGACATCGCCTTCGTCGGCGTCCACCACCCCCAGCACGGTCCCGGCTTCGACCTCTGGGTGGGCGGCGGGCTGTCCACCAACCCCAAGATCGGGGTAAGGCTGGGCGCCTGGGTGCCGCTGGAGGAGGTGCCCGACGTCTTCGAGGGCGTCATCTCCATCTTCCGCGACTACGGCTACCGCCGGCTGCGCAACCGCGCCCGCCTGAAGTTCCTGGTCGCCGACTGGGGCGCGGAGAAGTTCCGCCGGGTGCTGGAGGAGGAGTACCTCAAGCGCGAGCTGGTGGACGGCCCGGCGCCCGAGCAGCCGGTGCAGCAGTGGCGCGACCACGTCGGCGTGCACCGGCAGAAGGACGGCCGGTACTACGTCGGGTTCGCGCCGCGCGTCGGCCGGGTCGACGGCGCCACGCTGACCAAGATCGCCGAAGCCGCCGAGGCGCACGGTTCGGGCCGGCTGCGGACCACCGCCGAGCAGAAGATGCTGGTCCTCGACGTCGAGGAGACCCAGATCGAGTCGCTGGTGTCCGCGCTGGAGGCGCTGGACCTCATGGTCCGGCCGTCACCGTTCCGGCGCGGCACGATGGCCTGCACCGGTATCGAGTTCTGCAAGCTGGCGATCGTGGAGACCAAGGCCCGCGGCGCCTCGCTGATCGACGAACTGGAGCGCCGGCTGCCCGACTTCGACCAGCCGGTCACCATCAACATCAACGGCTGCCCGAACGCCTGCGCCCGCATCCAGGTCGCCGACATCGGCCTCAAGGGCCAGCTCGTCCTGGACGACGACGGCCGGCAGGTCGAGGGCTACCAGGTGCACCTGGGCGGCGCGCTGGGCCTGGAGGCCGGCTTCGGCCGCAAGGTGCGCGGGCTGAAGGTCACCGCGGCCGAGCTGCCCGACTACGTCGAGCGGGTCCTCACCCGCTTCCAGGCGGAGCGCGAGGACGGCGAGCGCTTCGCCGCCTGGGCGGCCCGCGCCTCCGAGGAGGCACTGTCGTGAGCGAGCGAGCGGCACCCTTCCACTGCCCGTACTGCGGTGACGAGGACCTGCGTCCCGGTGAGCAGGGGCACGGCACCTGGGAGTGCGCGGCGTGCAATCGGGCCTTCCAGTTGAAGTTCCTCGGGCTGCTGGCCCGTGGGCTTCGGCGCAATGACCACGGAGGGGAATCGATATGACGGCCATGCAGGCCGAGGAGGACCGCAAGGCGCTCGCCGAGCGGGCCGGCCGGGAGCTGGAGGACGCCTCCGCGCTGGACATCCTGAAGTGGGCCGCCGACACCTTCGGCAGGCGCTTCTGCGTCACCTCCTCCATGGAGGACGCGGTCGTGGCCCACCTCGCCTCGCGCGCCTTCCCCGGCGTGGACGTCGTCTTCCTCGACACCGGCTACCACTTCCCCGAGACCATCGGCACCCGCGACGCGGTCGACGCCGTGATGGACGTCAACGTCATCACGCTGACCCCGCGCCGGACGGTGGCCGAGCAGGACGCCGAGCACGGCCCGCGGCTGTACGAGCGCGACCCGGACCTGTGCTGCGCGCTGCGCAAGGTCAAGCCGCTGGAGGAGGGCCTGACCGGGTACGACGCCTGGGCCACCGGGCTGCGCCGCGACGAGTCCCCCACCCGGGCGAACACCCCGGTCGTCGGTTGGGACGAGAAGCGGCGGAAGGTCAAGGTCTCACCGATCGCCCGCTGGACGCAGGACGACGTGGACGCGTACGTCATGGAACACGGCGTGCTCACCAACCCGCTGCTGATGGACGGCTACACCTCCGTGGGCTGCGCGCCCTGCACCCGCCGGGTGCTGGAGGGCGAGGACGCCCGGGCGGGCCGCTGGGCCGGCCGGGGCAAGACCGAGTGCGGGCTGCACGGCTGATGACGACTGATCAGGAGAAGCAGGTGACTGGGGCCACCATCTGGCTCACCGGTCTGCCCAGCGCGGGCAAGACCACCATCGCGTACGAGCTGGCGGACCGGCTGCGCGCCGAGGGCCACCGGACCGAGGTGCTCGACGGTGACGAGATCCGTGAGTTCCTCTCGGCGGGGCTGGGCTTCAGCCGGGAGGACCGGCACACCAATGTGCAGCGCATCGGTTTCGTCGCCGAGTTGCTGGCCTCGCACGGCGTGAAGGTGCTGGTGCCGGTGATCGCCCCGTACGCGGACAGCCGCGAGGCGGTGCGCAAGCGCCACCAGGCCGAGGGCACGGCGTACATCGAGGTGCATGTGGCCACTCCGGTCGAGGTGTGCTCCGAGCGCGATGTGAAGGGGCTGTACGCCAAGCAGGCCGCGGGCGAGATCAGCGGGCTGACCGGCGTGGACGACCCGTACCAGGAGCCCGTGGCGCCCGACCTGCGGATCGAGTCGCAGAACCAGACCGTGGCGCAGTCCGCGGCGGCGGTGCACGCCCTGCTCACCGAGAGGGGCCTGCTGTGAGCGACACACCGGCGGCCCTCCGGCCGCGGCCGAGCACGATGACCGCACTTCCCAGCCGCGCAGGCGGACGAGTTCACGAAAGGGTCGCACCGTGACGACGAGTGTCAACGTGGTGGGCGAGGACACCGACAGCCCGTTCACGCTGTCCCACCTCGACTCGCTGGAGTCGGAGGCGGTGCACATCTTCCGTGAGGTGGCGGGCGAGTTCGAGCGGCCGGTGATCCTGTTCTCCGGCGGCAAGGACTCCATCGTCATGCTCCACCTGGCGCTGAAGGCGTTCGCCCCCGCGGCGATCCCCTTCTCGCTGCTGCACGTGGACACCGGGCACAACTTCCCCGAGGTCCTGGAGTACCGCGACCGTACGGTGGCCAAGCACGGCCTGCGGCTGCACGTGGCCTCCGTACAGGACTACATCGACCGCGGAGCGCTGCGCGAGCGCCCCGACGGCACCCGCAACCCGCTGCAGACCGTGCCGCTCACGGAGGCCATCCAGGAGCACCGCTTCGACGCCGTGTTCGGCGGCGGGCGGCGCGACGAGGAGAAGGCGCGCGCCAAGGAGCGGGTGTTCTCACTGCGGGACGAGTTCTCCCAGTGGGACCCGCGCCGGCAGCGTCCGGAGCTGTGGCAGCTGTACAACGGGCGGCACGCCCCCGGTGAGCACGTGCGGGTCTTCCCGCTGTCGAACTGGACCGAGCTGGACGTGTGGCAGTACATCGCCCGCGAGGGCATCGAGCTGCCGGAGATCTACTTCGCGCACGAGCGCGAGGTGTTCCGGCGCGGCGGCATGTGGCTGACCGCGGGCGAGTGGGGCGGCCCCAAGGACAACGAGCCGGTCGAGAAGCGGCTGATCCGCTACCGCACGGTCGGTGACATGTCCTGCACCGGGGCGGTCGACTCCGACGCGACCACGCTGGAGGCCGTGATCACGGAGATCGCCGCCTCCCGGCTCACCGAGCGGGGCGCCACCCGCGCCGACGACAAGCTGTCCGAGGCCGCGATGGAAGACCGCAAGCGCGAAGGGTACTTCTAGACATGAGCACCACCACCGAGCAGCTCGCCGGGCTCTCCGCCACCACCCTGCTGCGTTTCGCCACCGCCGGGTCCGTCGACGACGGCAAGTCCACCCTGGTGGGCCGGCTGCTGCACGACTCCAAGTCCGTGCTGACCGACCAGCTGGAAGCGGTGGCCCACGCCTCCCGCTCACGCGGCCAGGAGACGCCCGACCTGGCCCTGCTGACCGACGGACTGCGCGCCGAGCGCGAGCAGGGCATCACCATCGACGTCGCCTACCGCTACTTCGCCACCCCCCGGCGCCGGTTCATCCTGGCCGACACGCCCGGCCATGTGCAGTACACCCGCAACATGGTCACCGGGGCCTCCACGGCCGAGCTGGCCGTGGTCCTGGTCGACGCCCGCAACGGAGTGGTCGAGCAGACCCGCCGCCACGCCGCCGTCGCCGCCCTGCTGCGCGTCCCGCACGTGGTGCTCGCGGTGAACAAGATGGACCTGGTCGAGTACGCCGAGCCGGTCTTCGCGGCGATCGCCGAGGAGTTCACCACGTACGCCTCCGAGCTGGGCGTCCCGGAGATCACCGCCATCCCGATCTCGGCGCTGGCCGGCGACAACGTGGTGGAGCCGTCCGCCAACATGGTCTGGTACGGCGGCCCGACCGTGCTGGAGCACCTGGAGACCGTGCCGGTCAGCCACGACCTGACCGACTGCCCGGCCCGCTTCCCCGTCCAGTACGTCATCCGCCCGCAGACCGCCGAGCACCCCGACTACCGCGGCTACGCGGGGCAGATCGCCTCCGGCGCGCTGCGCGTGGGCGACCCGGTCACCGTGCTGCCGTCCGGCGTCACCTCCACCGTCGCCGCCATCGACGCGCTCGGTGAGCCGGTCGACATCGCCTGGTCGCCGCAGTCGGTGACCGTCCGGCTGGCCGACGACCTGGACATCTCGCGCGGTGACCTGATCGCGCCCACCGCGTGCGCCCCGGCGACCACCCAGGACGTCGAGGCGACCGTCTGCCACGTGGCCGACCAGCCGCTGACGGTGGGGCAGCGGGTACTGCTCAAGCACACCACCCGTACCGTCAAGGCCATCGTCAAGGACATACCGTCCCGGCTGACCCTGGACGACCTCTCCCAGCACCCGTCACCCGGGCACCTGGTGGCCAACGACATCGGCCGGGTGGTGCTGCGCACCTCCGAACCGCTGGCGCTGGACTCCTACTCCGAGTCCCGCCGCACCGGTTCGTTCCTGCTCATCGACCCCGCCGACGGCACCACCCTGACGGCCGGGATGGCGGGCGACTCCTTCGCCACCGCCAAGGTCACCAGGACCGCCGGGGCGGCCGACGACGAGGGCTGGGACTTCTGATGACCGACGCGTACGCGACCTTCGCCAAGGAGGGCGGCCGGGTCGGCAGCGGCGCCCTCGGCGCGGGAACCGGCGGCGTGGCGCGATGTGCCGCATGAGGCCACGCCCCGTCCCGTACCGCCGAAGACAGACACCACCGCCGACTCCCCGGCCACGCCCCTGACACAGCTCAGGACGGCGTGAGCACCGGGCCGACGAGAGGAACGCCCTCCCGTGCCTGCCATGTTCCGCACCACCCTGAGTCGTGGCCTCGCCGCGGCCGCCGCCCTCCCCCTCCTGATCGGTGCCCTCGCCTCCTGCGGCTACGGCTCCAAGGCCACCGGGGAGACCCGGACGCAGGCCAAGGGCGAGAAGCTGTCCGCCGACGAGGTGCGGCTCGGTTACTTCCCCAACCTGACGCACGCCACCGCCCTGGTGGGGGATCACGAGGGCATCTTCCAGCAGGAGCTGGGCGGCACCCAGCTGAAGGTGTCCACCTTCAACGCCGGACCCTCCGAGATCGAGGCGCTCAACGCGGACTCCATCGACATCGGTTTCATCGGCCCCTCCCCCGCGATCAACGGTTACACCAAGTCCAAGGGGAAGAACCTGCGCATCATCGCCGGTTCGGCCTCCGGCGGGGTGAAGCTGGTGGTCAACCCCGGCAAGATCAAGACCTTGGCGGACCTCAAGGGCAAGAAGATCGCCACCCCGCAGCACGGCAACACCCAGGACGTGGCGTTCCTCAACTGGATCTCCGAGCGGGGCTGGAAGGTCGACGCCGAGAGCGGCAAGGGCGACGTGTCCGTGGTCCGCACCGAGAACAAGATCGCCCCCGACGCCTACAAGTCCGGCTCCATCGACGGGGCCTGGGTACCGGAGCCGACCGCGTCCAAGCTGGTCAGCGAGGGCGCGAAGGTGCTGCTGGACGAGTCCGACCTGTGGCCCGGCAAGAAGTTCGTGATCACGAACATCATCGTGTCGCAGAGGTTCCTCGACCAGCACCCGGACGTGGTCGAGGCGGTGCTGCGCGGCTCGGTGAAGACCAACGCGTGGATCAACGCCAACCCGGAGAAGGCCAAGACGTCCGCCAACACCAAGCTCAAGGAGCTGACCGGCAAGCCGCTGGGCGACAAGGTGATCGACCCCGCGTGGCCGTCCATCCGGTTCACCGACGACCCGCTGGCCGCCACGCTGCAGGCACAGGCGGACCACGCGGTGAAGGCGGGCCTGCTGGAGAAGCCCGACCTGAGTGGCATCTACGACCTGAAGCCGCTCAACAAGGTCCTGAAGGCCGCGGGCAAGCCCGAGGTCGCCGACGCCGGTCTCGGCGTCAAGTAGTCCGCCCGATACGCCCGCTTCCAGGAGGTGACGACCATGGCCACCACGATCGCCAAGGCCGACGACCGTGCCGCGGTGACCACGCATGCCGCCCGTCTCGATCACGTCTCGAAGTCCTTCTCGGGACCGGCCGGGCGACAGCTCGTCCTCGACGACATATCGCTCGACGTCGCGCCGGGCGAGTTCGTCACCCTCCTGGGCGCCTCGGGCTGCGGCAAGTCCACTCTGCTCAACCTGGTCGCGGGGCTGGACCGGCCGTCCGCGGGGTCCATCGAGACCCCGGGCGGCCGGCCGGCGCTGATGTTCCAGGAGCACGCGCTGTTCCCGTGGCTGACCGCGGGCAAGAACATCGAGCTGGCCCTGCGGCTGCGCGGGGTGGCCAAGAACGAGCGGCGGGACGAGGCGGAGCGGCTGCTGGAGCTGGTCCGGCTGACCGGCTCGTACGGGAAGCGGGTGCACGAGCTGTCCGGCGGCATGCGCCAGCGGGTGGCGCTGGCCCGGGCGCTGGCGCAGGACAGCGATCTGCTGCTGATGGACGAGCCGTTCGCGGCGCTGGACGCCATCACCCGTGACGTGCTGCACGACGAGCTGACCCGGATCTGGCGCGAGACGCGGCTGTCGGTCCTGTTCGTCACCCACAACGTGCGCGAGGCGGTGCGGCTGGCCCAGCGTGTGGTGCTGCTGTCGTCGCGTCCCGGCCGGATCGCCCGCGAGTGGGAGATCGGCATCCCGCAGCCGCGCCGTATCGAGGATGCCGCCGTGGCGGAGCTGTCCGTCGAGATCACCGAAGAACTGCGTGGGGAGATCCGCCGCCATGGCCAGCACTGACACGACGACCAAGGCCGCCGCCAAGGGGGACGACCTCGCCGGTCTGGAGGCCGGGCTCGACGCGCTCGACGCGGTCCAGGTGGCCCGCACTCCGGTGCGTGACGTGCTGGTCAAGAAGGTACTGCCGCCGGTGGTGGCGGTCGTCCTGGTGCTGGTGGTGTGGCAGCTACTGGTGTGGGCGAAGGTCACCGACGAGTACAAGCTGCCCGCGCCGTCCGCCGTCTGGGACAGCCTGTCCACCATGTGGCTGGAGGGCACGCTCCTCGACGTGCTGTGGACCAGCGTGTCGCGCGCCCTGCTGGGCTTCCTCATGGCCCTGGCCATCGGTACGCCGCTGGGCCTGCTGGTCGCGCGGGTGAAGTTCGTCCGGGCGGCGATCGGCCCGATCCTCTCCGGCCTCCAGTCGCTGCCGTCGGTGGCGTGGGTGGCCCCGGCGGTCCTCTGGATCGGCCTGAACGACTCGATGATGTACGCGGTGATCCTGCTGGGCGCCGTGCCCTCGATCGCCAACGGCCTGGTGGCGGGCGTCGACCAGGTCCCGCCGCTGTTCCTGCGGGCCGGCCGTACGCTCGGCGCGACCGGGCTGCGGGGCGCCTGGCACATCGTGATGCCGGCCGCGCTCCCCGGCTACCTGGCCGGCCTGAAGCAGGGCTGGGCGTTCTCCTGGCGCTCGTTGATGGCCGCCGAGATCATCGCCTCGTCGCCCGAACTGGGCCTGGGCCTGGGCCAGTTGCTGGAGAACGGCCGCAACAACATCGACATGCCCGGCATCTTCCTGGCCATCATCCTCATCCTGATCGTCGGCATCGCCATCGACCTGCTGATCTTCAGCCCGCTGGAGCGCACGGTGCTGCGCCGCCGCGGTCTGCTGGTGAAGGGCTGAGCCGGCCGATGAACCGTCGTCCCGTCCTGCTGGTGATCGCCCACGGCAGCCGTGACCCCCGGCACGCCGCGACCGTCCACGCCCTGGTGCGGCGGGCGGGCTCGCTGCGGCCGGGGGCGCGGATCGAGACGGCGTTCCTGGACTTCAACGTCCCGTCGGTGCCGGCCGTGCTGGAGCGGCTGGCGGCCGAGGGCGTACGCGACGCGGTGGCCGTGCCGCTGCTGCTGACCCGCGCCTTCCACGCCAAGGCCGACATACCGGCCGCCCTGCGCCAGGCTCCGCCGTCCCTGCGGGTGACGCAGGCGCCGGTGCTCGGCCCGTCGCCGCTGCTGACCGCGGCGCTGGAGCGACGGCTGTACGAGGCGGGGCTGAGCCCCGCCGACAAGCGCTCGACCGGGGTCGTCCTGGCCTCGGCGGGCTCCACCGACCCGGAGGCGATCGCAGTGATCGCTGAAACGGCGCGGGAGCTGCGGCACACCGGTTGGTGTTCCGTGCGGCCTGCGTTCGCCTCCGCGCGCCTTCCCACCACCGAGGACGCCGTCCGGGCGCTGCGCGCGGACGGGGTACGCCGGGTGGCGGTCGCCCCCTACGTCATCGCGCCCGGCCGGCTACCGGACCGCATCGCCCGGGGCGCGGCCGGCGCGGACGTCCTCGGCGGTGTGCTCGGCCCGTCCCCGGAGGTGGCACGGCTGCTGCTGGAGCGCTACGACGAGGCCCGCGCCGAGGAGCGGATCGCCGCCTAGCGGGCCTCTCCGCATCAGTCGTTCGTCGCTCCGGTCCCGTTCAGCGGGGGGCCGGCCGACGGGGCACGGGCGGTGCCGGAGCGGCACCGGTCCCAAACCTCGGGGAGCGGCCGGAAGCCGGCCGACCTGTAGGTGGCGACCGCGCCGACACGGGAGCTCGGGGCGCAGACGATCGCGCTCGACGAGCCCAGCTCCCGCAGCACGGCCGCCGCGGCGACGGTGATCGCCCCGCCGTAACCGTGACGGCGGTGTTCCCGGTGCACGCCCACCCGGTTCGAGCAGTCCCGGCCTGCCCCGGGCCGCCAGAACCAGCCCGCGTCCCCGGGGTGCAGTTGCGTCGGCCCCCCGTCACTGCCGCTCCCGCAGCACGCCCACCGCCTCGCTCAGCGCGTCCACTTCCGGCCTGCCCGACACGATCACCATGTCCCCATCACACATCACCGCGCCGAGGCCCGTACCCGGTTTCCGGCAGGCCGGCGGGAGTTCTCAGGCGCCGGCCGGGGTCCGGCGGAACGGCGTGCCCTGGTGGAAGCGGAGCAGCCAGCCGCTTCCGGCGCGCACCCACAGGGAGCTGCGGTGCGAGGCCCGGCCGTCCGCGTCGGTGTCGAACGTCAGGTGCACCACACCGTCGGAGAGCCGTACGCCCCGCATGTGGGAGACGTGCGGCGGACGGGACGGGACGGCCTCCTCCGCGGTGACCGCCGTGATGAGGGAGGCCCGGTCCCAGTGGCGGCCGGAGGTGCCGAACTCGTGGAAGTCCGGGTGGAGCAGCGCCCCGAAGAGCTCCGGCTCGGCGCGCACCGCCGGGTCCAGCAGCCGCAGTTCACCCTCGATGGCCGCGGCGACGGCCGGGTCGGCGGTGGGGTCAGTCATGGGTCAGCTCCACCAGCTTGGCGACGGTGTTCCAGTTGCGGGTGGTGGCGGTGAGGCCCTTGAGAAGGGCGGGCCGGCCGAGGGCGTCGGCCAGCTTGGAGCGGCCCAGTCCCTCCGGGGCGTACAGGTACAGCGCCCGGTCGCCGAGCCGGAACTCCTCCGGGCGGAAGGCGTCGGGGTCCAGCGCGGCGAACCGGCGCGGTTCCACGGGCCCGGAGAAGAAGGTGACGTGCAGCTGCTTGCCGGCCAGTCCGGCGGCCGGGAAGGGGCAGTCGTCGGCGATGGCGCGGAGGTAGGGGCCGCCGCGGACCAGGCAGTCGACGCGGAAGCCGAAGCGCTCCTCGACGGCCTGTTCGAGATCGGCGGCGAGCGCGCTCTCGTCGGCGCCCGAAGCGCTGGTGAAGACCGCGTTGCCGCTCTGCAGGTACGTCCGCGGGTCGCCGTGGCCCCGTTCCGCCAGGAGCGTGCGCAACTCGGCCATCGGGACCTTCTTGTGGCCGCCGACATTGATCCCGCGCAGCAGAGCCGCGTACTTCGTCGTCATCGCCACACCATAGGACGGGCCGCCGTGCCCCGTGGGGGAGGGGCACGGCGGCCGTCCGGTGCGGCGGGGGGTTACTCCACGATCTTCAGCAGCTTGTTGGCCGTGCCGCCGGAGGGGTTGGTGATCTTGTCGACGGTGGCACCGCCGGTGAGCGCCGTGGCCACCTGAGCGGGCTTGGCGTCCTGGTGGTTCGCCAGGTACACGGCGGCCGCGCCGACGACATGGGGGGTCGCCATCGACGTGCCGGAGATGGTCTTGGTGCCCTCGTCGCTGTCGTTCCACGTCGAGGTGATGTCCGAGCCGGGGGCGTAGACGTCCACGACCGCACCGAAGTTGGAGAACTCGGACTGCTTGTCGTCCTTGGTGGAGGAGGCGACCGTGATGGCCTCCGGCACCCGGGCCGGGGAGGACTGCCCGGCGTCCTGGGACTCGTTGCCGGCGGCGACGCCGAAGGTCACACCGGAGGCGATGGCCTTGCTGACCGCCGCGTCCAGGGCCGGGTCGGCGCCCCCGCCCAGGCTCAGGTTGGCGACGGACGGGCCCCGGTGGTTCTTGGTGACCCAGTCGATGCCCGCGACGACCTGCTCGGTGGTGCCCGAGCCGTTGTCGTCCAGCACCCGCACCGCGACGATCTTCGCCTTCTTGGCGACGCCGTGCGCGGCACCGGCGATGGTGCCGGCGACATGGGTGCCGTGGCCGTTTCCGTCGCTGGCGTCGTTGTCGTTGTCGATCGCGTCGAACCCGGAGGTGGCCCGGCCCTGGAAGTCCTTGTGCGTCACGCGCACACCGGTGTCGATGACGTACGCGGTGACACCCTCACCGGCGCTGTCGGGGTAGGCGTACGCGCGGTCGCCCGCCGTGTCGGCCTGGTCGAGCCGGTCCAGACCCCAGGAGGGCGGGTTCTGCTGGGTGGCGCTGATGGAGAACTTCTTGTTCTGGACGACCTTGTCGACGGCCGGGTCGGCGGCGAGCCGCTCGGCCTCGTCCGGCGAAAGACCGCTGGCGGAGAAGCCGTTGATGGCGGAGGAGTAGGCGCGGCGGAGCTTGCCGCCGTACTCCTGGGCGAGCTCGGCCTTGTCGGCCTTCTCGTCCAGCAGCACGATGTAGCTCCCGGCGACCGCGCCTTCGGCTCCGGCGCCGTAGACGGTGCCCCGCGGAGCGGGGGAAGCGGCTCCGGCGTGCGGCGCGCCCAGGGCGGTGGCCGCGAGGACGGCGGTTATGGCAAGGGCGAGCTTGGGCGCGCGCTGATGAAATGACATGAAGAGGGGTCTCCTCGTCAAAATTCGTGGGGGGTTGTGCCACCGGACAGGAGATCATCCGGGGGTTGTTCGAAACCCTGACCGATCGGAGCGCGTAGATCAAGGTGTTCACGCAGCTGTCACTCAGTCACCAGCCTTTCCCCACAGGGTGAATACGGGCTGGTGGACGTGGGGTTGAACGCCCGGCGCGGACCGTATCGGCTGGAGCGATTGACGGTTGGCCGGAAGGCGCCGGGCCCCGGTCGGCAGGGTGCTCGCGGATCCGGAGGAACAGCCGCGCGAGGCCCGCGGCGAGGCGCTGTACGGCATGGCCACGCGCGCCGGCCGCCGGCGCGGCGGGCTGGTGGCGCCGCACCGGGCGCAGCCGCCGACCGGCCGCGCCCTGCCCGGACACCCATCCCGGCGCGACGGCGCGTACCTCTCACCGGCGTCGTCGACCGGGCCCGGGTCACCCCCCGCGGACCCGCCCGGCGCCCCGTCGCGGGGCCTCGCGCGGGTACGGCCCCGCGACCCCGGCCGGTCCGGCCCGGTCCGGTCCGGCCGGCCGCAGGGCCACCGGCCGGCCCCGGGCGCCCGCACCCGGGCCACGCCCGGGATCCCGGCACTCGGGCGGCCGGGGCCCGCCCGCTCCGACTGGCCCGTTCAGCTCCGGTTGCCGCGCAGCTCCGCCTCGATGAGGTCGGCCGCCCGCCGCGTACCGCCCTCGGCCGCCATGCCCAGCCGGATCTCCCGCGCCCGCCGCGCCACCTCGGGGTCGCCGACCAGGTCCAGGACCGCCTCCCGCAGCGCCCCGGCCGTGGCGTCGGCCATCGGGATGTGGCGGGCCACGCCCAGCGAGGCCAGCATGTCGGCGTTGCCGAACTGGTCGACGGCCTGCGGCACGGCCACCATCGGTGTACCCGTCGCCAGTCCCTCCTGGCTGCCGCCCGCCCCGGCGTGCGTGATGAAGGCGTCCGCCTCCCGCAGCACCGCCAACTGCGGCACCCACTGGTGCACCTCCACGTTGGACGGCAGCTCCCCCAGCTCGGCCGGGTCCACGAAGCGCCCGATCTGGAGGACCATGTGCCAGCCCGGCAGGTCGCCGAAGGCCTGGACGCACGCGCGGTAGAAGTCCGGCTGCTTGGTGAACGCCGAACCCAGTGAGACCAGCAGCACCCGTTCCGCGCCGGCCGGGCGCCGCCACTGTCCCTGGTCGGCGCGTTCGCCCTGGCAGGCGCCGACGAAGGTGTAGACGGACGGGTCGACCCGGTCGGCGTGCGGCTGGAGCACCCGGGGGATCAGGACGAGGGCGCGGCGCGGCCGGGCCACGAAGGAGTCCGGGTGCGTGGTGATGCCGTTCCCGGCCAGCCACGCGGTGAAGCGGTCGTAGTACGCCCGGCCGCGCGGTGACTCCTTGAGCGCCGCGTACATCGGCTCGGCCACCTCCTGCTCGTACCCCTCCCAGGGCACGAGGTTGGGCCATAGCGAGACGGCCGGGACGCCCCAGCGGTGGGCGAGGACGGGCGCGGGGTAGGAGGTGATGTCGTGCAGGACGAGATCCGGTTCGTCGCCGGCGAAGGCCGCCGCCTGCTGGGGCAGGGCCTGGATCGCGTCGTCCAGGAAGGGCTCGATGTTGTCGATCAGGTCGGTCCCCCACGCCTCCGGGTCGTCGTCGGTGGGCAGGGTCGAGGTGTAGATCACCGGTTCGGCGCCGGTCGCGGCGACCTTCCCGGCGAACGACTCCGGTATGGCGTAGCTGACCCGGTGGCCACGGGCGACGAGCTCCCGGATGACGTCGAGGCTCGGGTTGACGTGCCCGTGGGCGGCGATGGAGAACATGGCGATGTGGGCGGGGCTCGCGGAGGTCATGCCGCCACCATAGGCAAGACGATACGTCTCGTCCACCGAATTGGGGCGGACGGGCCTCAGCGCTGGTAGCGCGCCAGGACCAGGTTCCCGTCGGTCACCAGCCGCCGCTCCAGCTCCGCCGCGCCGATCGCCCCGCTGTAGTACTCCTGGAAGGCCGGGGTCGCCACCTTGTCCTTCCACTCCGGGTAGCCGCGCACCGACTGGGCCGGAGCCGGCCGGAGGAGCTCCGCCAGCGCCACCCCCGTCGCCCAGCCGTGCTCCGCCGTGCGCAACGCGGGATCCGCCAGCGCCCGGGTACCGGTGGGCAGCATCCAGTCGCCCCGGGCGAGCCGCACCATGTTCCGCGGCTGGAGCAGGAAGTCGACGAACCGGACCGCTTCCCTCCTGTACGGGCTCTCCTGGGCGACCGACAGGGTCTGCGGGCTCACACCCTGGGCCGTGCCGTCCCTCCCGGCGGGCGCCGGCAGCACCGTCCACTCGAAGCCCTCCGGTGCCTGCCGCGCGATCTGCTGGCGGTAGGAGAAGCCGAGCGGGACCATCGCGTACTTCCCCCCGAAGAACCCGGGCAGGGTGTCGGAGCCGCCCATGCCGAGAGTGGTGCGCGGGGCGCTGCCGTCGGTGTTGATCTGACCGCGCACGGTGGCGGGCACGACGGCGTCCCCGGGGGTGAAGCGCAGGCGCACCCTGCCGTCCCCGCCGCGGTGGAAGAGCCGCCCGCCCGCCGACAGGCCCAGGTTCAGGGAGACGGAGACGGGCTCCTTCAGCGGCCAGGCGACGGCGTACCTCCCCTCCCCCATCCTCGCCGTCAGCTCCTTGGCGACCCGCCGGAACTCCGGCCAGCTCCACGGCTCGGCCGGGGTGGGGATCCGGACGCCCGACGACTCCAGGATCTTCTTGTTCGCCATGATCACTCGCGGCTCCTGGAGGAACGGCACCCCGTACACGCCTTGCCCGAAGGTGGTGGTCCGCCAGCTCCGGCGCGGGATGTCCGCCTTAAGCCGGGCGGGCAGCAGCCCGCGCAGATCGGCGAGGTAGCCGCCGTGGGCGAAGTCGGCGAGGTCGTCGGAGGCGTCGTGGATGACGTCGGGCGCCTCACCGCCCTCGAAGGACGTGAGCAACTGGTCGTGGACGCTGTCCCAGCCGCCCTGGACGTAGCGCACCTGGACGCCGGGGTGGGCGGCGTTCCACTCCGCCACCAGCTCCCTGGTGGCGTCGACGGACTCCTTCTGCCAGGCCAGGGACAGGAACCGGAGCTCGACCGGCCCGTCCGGGCGCCGCTCCGGGCCGCCGGAGCAGCCGGCCAGGAGGACCGTGAACACGACCAGCAGGGCGGTGAGTCGGGCCCGGACCGCCCGGCGCGCCGGCCTCACGCCTTCACCGCCCCGGCGAGCGTGCCGCCCGTGATCCGTTTCTGGACGACCGCGAAGACGACCAGTGAGGGGAGCGTGGCGAGGAACGCCGCCGCGGCGAGCGGTCCGAGGTCGGCGACCCCCTCCGCGCCCAGGAAATGGGTGAGGACGACGGGCAGGGTCTGTTTCTCGGGGGTCTTGAGCAGGACGAGCGCGAAGAAGAACTCGTTCCACGCGGTGATGAACGCGAAGAGCGCGGTGGCGACGACACCGGGGGCCAGCAGGGGCGCGGTGACGGACACCAGGGTACGGAGCCGGCCCGCGCCGTCCACGGCGGCGGCCTCCTCCAGCTCGGCCGGCACGGCTCGTACGTACCCCGTGAGCATCCACAGCGCGAACGGCAGCGACCACACCACGTACACCAGGACCAGCCCGGTGAGGGTGTTGACCAGGCGCAGGTTCCTCAGGACCAGGAAGAGCGGGATGATCACCAGTACGAAGGGGAAGGCCTGGCTGACCACGACCCACCCGGTGGCGACGGTGGCGAGCGGGCCCCGGTGGCGGGCCGTCACATAGGCCACCGGGGCGGCCAGGGCGACCGTGACCAGGGCGGCGCCGGCCGCCGCGGCCAGGCTGTTGCCGGCGGCCTGGAGCAGCGGTTGCTCGGCGAACGCCTGCCGGAAGTTGGCGAGCGTCGGGTCCCGGGGAATCCAGCCGGGGTGCGGGGAGCCGATCTCACGGGCCGGTTTGAAGGCGGTGGAGACCAGCCACAGGAAGGGGAGGGCGAGGAAGCCGAGATAGCCGAGGAGGGCGAGGTACTGACCGGTCCGGGCCGCCGCGCCACCGCGCAGAGCGCTCATCGCGCCTTGTCCCCCTTCAGCCGTCCCACCAGGTGGAGGGCGAGCAGTACGGAGATCACCGCGACCATCGCGCAGCCCATGGCCGCCGCGTAGCCGAACTGGCCGTAGCGGAACGCCTCCTCGTACGCGAAGAGCATCGGCAGGCGGGTGCGGCCGCCGGGGCCACCGCCGGTCAGGACGTAGACCAGGGCGAACGCGTTGAAGTTCCAGATCAGGTTGAGCGCCGTGACCGCCAGGGCGACCGGTTTCAGCGCCGGCCAGGTGACGGTACGGAAGCGGCGCCAGGCGCCGGCCCCGTCGAGGGCGGCGGCCTCGTGGAGTTCGCGCGGAGTGTTCCGCAGCCCGGCCAGCAGGACGACGGTGGTCTGCGGCATGCCCGCCCAGATCCCGACGACGATCACGGCGGGCAGGGCGGTGGCGAGTCCGGTGAGCCAGGCACGCCCGTCGGCCGCGCCGGCGAGGCCGAGGTCGCGGAGGGTCTCGTTGAGGACGCCGACGTCCGGGTGGTAGACGAGCCGCCACACCATGCCGACGACCACCTCGGGCATGGCCCACGGGACGATGGCCAGGGTCCGGGCGAGCCGGCGCAGGCGCAGGTCCCGGGCGAGCAGCAGGGCCAGGCCCAGGGCGAGGAGGAACTGCGGGACGGTGACGCCGACCGCCCAGACCAGGCCGATGCCGAAGGAGTCCCAGAACAGGGTGTCGTGCAGCAGGTCCTCGAAGTTGCGGGTGCCGATCCACCGGGTGGCCCGGGTCCGCCCCGACTGGGCGTCCGTGAAGGCCAGCGCGATGCCGTGGAGCAGCGGGCCGACGCTGAGGACAAGGATCGGGATCAGCGCGGGCAGCACGAGGAACCAGGCTCCGTGGTCCACCGCCCGGGGGGCCGGCCCGGACGGCCGCGGCTGCGGTGCCGGCCGGTGCCTGCCGGCTTCCCCGCCGGAACGCCGTGCGGGTGCCGTCGCCCGTGTCACGAAATGGCCCCCTTTGTACAATTGGACCCGGCCTGGCGTCATCGTCCTGACGGGCCGTCGGTTCGTCAAGGCACCCGGCGCGAATGCGAGACTTTGCCGGAAGCGGAGGCCGGACCGGGGCAGCCGGGGGCACGGGAGGACGACGATGGATGAGGCGCGGGCACGACAGGTCCTGGCCGCCGCCGGGCTGGGGGACGGGGCCCGGCTGCTGGCGCTGGGCGAGAACGCCGTGTTCGCCGTGCGTGACCTGGTGGTGAAGGTGGGGCGGGACGCGGAGCTGCTGGAGCGGGCCGGGCGCGAGGTCGCCGTCGCCTCCTGGCTGGCGGAGGCGGGCGTCCCCGCGGTACGGGCGGCGGAGCCGAAGCCCCTGCTGGTGGACGGCCACCCGGTGACCGTCTGGCACCGGCTGCCCGACGCCGTACGCCCCGGTGAGCCCCGGGACCTGGCGCCGCTGCTGCGCCGGATCCACAGCCTGCCCGAGCCTCCGTTCACCCTTCCCCGGCGCGACCTGCTGGGCGGTGTGGAGCGGTGGCTGCGGCTGGCGGGCGACGCGATCGACCCGGCGGACGCCGCGTATCTGCGGGAGCGCCGGGACGGGTTCGCCGCCGCTGCCGCCGCGCTGGTCCCGCACCTGCCGCCCGGCCCCCTGCACGGCGACGCGCTGCCGCGCAATGTGCACATCGGCCCGGACGGCCCGGTCCTGGTCGACCTGGAGACGTTCTCGTCCGACCTGCGCGAGCACGACCTGGTGGTGCTCGCGCTCTCCCGTGACCGCTACGGCCTCGACCCGGCGGCCCACGACGCGTTCACCGCCGCGTACGGCTGGGACGTGCGCGAGTGGCCGGGCTGCGCGGTGCTGCGCGGGGCACGGGAGACGGCGAGCTGCGCGTGGGTGGCCCAGCACGCCCCGTACAACCCCGGGGCGCTGGCCGAGTTCCGCCGCCGGGTCGCGTCGCTGCGGGACGGCGACACCGGGGTCCGCTGGTATCCGTTCTGACCGTCACAGGCCCTCCGCGAGGGGCGGCGCGTACCAGGGCGCCGGGCCGGTCCCCTCGGTCCACGCGTGGAGCGCCCGGTGATCGACGCAGAGGATGCCGCACTGCCCGGCGTAGTCGGCGGCCGGCTCGGTGAACTCGCTGGTGGTCACCACGGCGGCGACGTGGGCGCCGTGCACCGCGAAGCAGGTGCCGCCGAACCGCTGCACGTCCTGCGAGCCCACCTTGTGCGAAGGCCCGTAGCACTTGCACTGGATGACCACGCGCCGCCCGTCGGGCGCGGTGGCGACCACATCGGCCCCGAGGTCCCCCGCGCCCCCGACCACTTCCACGTCCGTACAGCCGTCGCGCACGCACAGTTCGGCTATGGCCTGCTCGAAGGCCGCGCCGTCCATGGCCGCGTAGTCGACGTACGCGACCGGTGCGTCGGGTGCGGCGCCTCCGGCGGGCTCGGCGGGCACCACGGGTGCGAGGTCCTGCGCGGGCCCGGCGGACCCGGCGTCCTCGGCGGGCTGCCCGGGGACGGCTGCCGGGCCGCCGGCCGGGACCGCAGCCGGGGCCGCGTACGGGGTCCGGGCGCGCCACCGCCGGCCCGCCCGGACGACCGCCGCCGCGGCGGCGGTGAAGACGACCAACGCCAGCACCGCGGCCGGCAGTTGCCCGCTGTCGCCGCCCACCGCCTTGGCGGTGGCCGCGACACCGCAGACGACGATCGCGACCAGGCCGAAGCCCAGGGTGACGTCGCGGAGCCGGGGGCCCGGACGGCGGGTCGGCGGGCGGGCGGGGCGCGATCTGCGGATGGGTATCGTCATCTGCTGCGGTTTCCCTTCTCGGACGGCACAGGCAAGATCACTCGCCTTTCCCCTATGCCCCCGCGACGGCGGCAAATGAGTGAACCCGGCATCGCCGATCGCCGAGCCGTTACGCGGGCCCGTCTCCCGTGTTACGCAAGGGGGCCCGGTTGGTCGGGCCTCTCGACCCAGAAGGATTGAACATGATCAAGAAGGCTCTGGCCGGTGCCGGCATCGCGGCGGCCATGCTGGGCGCGGCCGTTCCGACGGCCGCCGCCGTGGGTGACGGCAAGGTGGACACGCAGAACGGCAACTTCTCCAAGCAGGCGTACGGGAACACCGTCACCGGTGGCGTCATGAGCCCGCAGATCGGGCTCATCCAGGGCTCGCTCAACAAGCTCTGCGCCGGCGTGCCCGTCCAGGCCGACGTGCAGAACATCGTGGCCCTGGTCAACGTCGGTGTTCAGGACATCCTGAACGACACGCAGAACCAGCAGTGCGCGGAGAACTCCACCGCGGTCAAGGGCGACAGCGCCCTGTCGCACATCCTCCAGGACGTCCTGTCCGAGAACGGCGCCACCTCCGTCGACTGACCACCCGCACCCGACGGCCCACGGCCGGCGGAAAGCGTCCCACGGCGCGCCACCGGCGCGCCGTGGGACGAGGGCCGGCCGGACACGACCCAGCACGTCGTGCCCGGCCGGCCTCTGCCATCATGAGCAGATCAACATCGGCAACTCCCGCGTGTGATCGGAGTCTTGTGGTGCGGTTACGGCTCAGTGAAGTGACCCTCGAGGTCCAGGACAGCGGGACCGGCCCGGCCGTCCTGCTGGCGCACGGCTTCCCCGACACGCACACCTGCTGGCGTCACCAGGTCACCGCGCTGAACGCCGCCGGGTACCGCACGCTCGCTCCCGACCTGCGCGGCTACGGCGCCTCCGACCGCCCCGAGGGCACCGGGGCGTACGCCCCGGAGCGCTTCGTGGCCGATCTGCTGGAGCTGCTGGACCGCCTGGAGCTGGCGCGGGTCCACCTGGTCGGACACGACTGGGGGTCGGCCGTCGTCCAGCAACTGGCCATGGCGGCTCCGCGGCGGGTCGCGAGCCTGTCGCTGCTCTCGGTCGGGCACCTGGGCGGGCTGCTGAAGGCGGGGCTTGAGCAGCGCCGGCGCTCCTGGTACATCCTGCTCTTCCAGCTCGCGGGCATCGCCGAGGAGTGGCTGGCCCGGGACGACTTCGCCCACTTCCGCGAGACGCTCGTCGGCCACCCGGACCTGGAGGAGGTGATCGGGCGGATGCGGGAGCCGGGCGCGCTCACCTCGGCGCTGTCGCTGTACCGCACGGGGCTGCCGCCCGAGGTGCTGTTCGGTCCCGAGGAACCCCCGGAGCCGCTGCCGCCCCTGCCCGGGCCGGTCCTGGGCCTGTGGAGCACCGGTGACCCCTACCTCGTCGAACGGTCGATGACCGGCACCGAGAAGCATGTGGACGGGTCCTGGCGGTACGAGCGGGTGACCGACGCCGGCCACTGGCTCCAACTGGACACCCCGGAGCGCGTCAACGCCCTCCTGCTCGACTTCCTGGCCGAGCACCGGTGAGGGGGCGGGCTCAGCCCGCCACCGCGGCCGGCTCACGCAGCGGCCACACCGGGTCTATGACCGCGTCGGGGGTGCCCTTGCGGCGCAGGAAGCTCTGGAAGTCGGCCGCCCACCGCGCGTACCACTCGACCTGCCGCTCGTGCAGCTCACCGGGGGTCAGGGCGGCCACCGACGCGTGCCGTTCCGCTATCGCGCGGGCCACCAGGACGGCGGCCAGCGCGTCGGCGGCGGCCTGGTGCGCGCCGTGCAGCGCCACGCCGTACTCGCCGCAGACGGCCTCCAGGTTCCGTTTGCCTCGGCGGTAGCGGTCGACCGCCCGGTCGATGGTGTACGGGTCCAGGACCGGGCCGATCGGCGCGCCGCCCAGTCGCTCGCTCAGGGAGGGCAGCCCGTGCCGCCGCAACTCGGCGGTGAGCAGGGTGAGGTCGAAGGCCGCGTTGTACGCGACGACCGGTATGCCGCGCTTCCAGTACCCGGTGAGGAGTTCGGCCAGCTCGTCGGCGACCTCCCGTACCGGCCGGCCCTCCGCCCGGGCGCGCTCGCTGCTGATGCCGTGGATCGCCGAGGCCTGCGCGGGGATCCGGACCCCGGGGTCGGCCAGCCACTCCCGGCACAGCACCGTGTCCCCGCCCCGCACCTCCACGACCGCGGCGGTCACGATCCGCGCTTCGAGCGGCTCCGTGCCCGTCGTCTCCAGGTCGAAGCCGACGAGCGTCTCCCCGTGCCAGCCCATGGTGTCCTCCTTCGTGGTGCCGTGCGCATCCCCCCTGTGGGTTCTTCACCCTCCCACGCACCACTGACAACGGGCCCGGACTGCCGGGTCAGGAGACCGGCCGGGAGTCGGCCCACACCGACTCGAACTCCTCCCGGTAGGTCTCGAACAGGCCGTGTTCGGACTCCCGGCCGGAGGTGACCACCGGCCGCCTGCCGCCGCGCAGCACCAGCACCGGCGCCTCCATGCCCCGGGCGCGGCGCAGGTAGGACTGGACCACGCCCACCCCGTCCGGGCCGTCCCCGTCGACCAGGTAGGCGGTGAAGCGGGGCGTCTCGTCGAAGACCTGGATCTCGAAGGCGCCCGGGTCTCGCAGCCGGGAGCGCACCCGGCGCATGTGGAGGATGTTCATCTCCACGGAGCGGCTGAGTTCGCCCTTCTTGAGGCCCAACTCCCTTTCGCGGCGTTTGACCGCACTGCTCGCCGGGTTCAGGAAGAGCAGCCGCACCCGGCAGCCGGACTCGGCCAGCCGCACCAGCCGCCGGCCGGAGAAGTTCTGCACCAGGAGGTTGAGGCCTATGCCGATGGCGTCCAGGCGGCGCGCCCCGCCGAAGAGGTCCTCGGCCGGGAGCTGCCGCTGGAGCCGCACCCGGTCGGAATGGACCGAGACCACATCCGCGTACCGGTCGCCGACCAGGTCCTCCACCGCGTCGAATGGCAGCCGGTGGGCGGACGGCACGCCCGCGCCGCTGCCCAGGATCTCCAGCAGCCGGGCGGAGGCCCTTTCCGACTGGTCGAGCACGGTGCGCGAGAGGGCGCGGTTGCGGGAGACCACGTTGCGGGTGACCTCCAGCTCGTCCAGGGCCAGCTCCAGATCGCGCCGGTCGTCGAAGTAGGGCTCGAAGCAGGGCCAGTGCTGGACCATCAGCTCACGCAGCTGGGGCAGGGTCAGGAAGCTCAGCACGTTGTCGTCGGCCGGGTCCAGCAGGTAGCCCTTGCGGCGGGAGACCTCCCGCACGGCGACGGCCCGCTGCACCCACTCCTGGCCGGCGGGACCGGCCGCCGCCACCACCCAGTCCTCGCCGTGCACCGGACCGTAGACCGGCCGCAGGACGGCCGCCACCACGGCGCGCAGCCGCTGCTCGACAAGATTCAGCCAGATGTACGCCCGCCCCGCGCGCTGGGCGCGGGTGCGCACCTCGTTCCAGTCCTGCGCGCTCCAGTCCAGTTCCGCGCCGATCTCCATCGGCCGGGCGAGTGAGACCGCGCCGGGCGGGACATCCGCTGGGTCAGTGGCCTCACCCTCGTGACCTGAGTCACCTGGGGGCAGCTCCAGCCCTCCCGAGCTCACCCGCGCACCGCCTTCAGCTCCTGGACGCCCGTCTCCAACGATCAAGGAAGGGTACTCCGGGAGCGGCACGCGGTGCAGCCGTATCCACAGGCTCCTTTCCCAACACCCACGCCCGGGGCGGCGGTTTGGCGCCCGGCGGAGCGCCGGAGTGAGCGGATTCATAGGCTCCGGGCACGCGCGCCCGGGCCGGGCCGCCAGCGGCCCGCCGGCACCGGCCCGCCACCCCTCCCCCGCCCGGGCCCGCCCGGCCCGTCGGGCGGGGGCCCGCCGGGCCGGCGGCCGGGCCGCCGCCCCGGCAGGGTGACCATATGAACAACCGGACAATCCGGACGAGTGGCGCGCGTCGCGCGATCCCGGGAGAGTGATTTCCGGCCATCCCCGCGGCGCCTCTCCCAGAATGGGCCGCTGACCACCGGTTTCACCGGGGGGAGGTGGACTAGTTTGGGAATGTTTGCACCTCTATCCCCTTGTGGTCACCCGGTAGGACCGACCGAAGTCCTAGGAGGTTGCACCACTTTCGTGGAGGATCTGGCTCAAGTGACCCCCAGCAGCCGGATCAGAAGTGGAAGAGTCTTATCTATGCAGGTCTGGCCGGGACAGGCGTATCCCCTCGGTGCCACGTACGACGGCGCCGGAACCAACTTCGCGGTCTTCTCGGAGGCCGCCGACCGAATCGAGCTGTGTCTGCTGCACGACGACGGCTCCGAGACCGCGGTGGAGCTGCGCGAGACCGACGCGTTCGTACGGCACGCGTACCTGCCCGGCGTGATGCCGGGCCAGCGCTACGGGTTCCGGGTCCACGGGCCGTACGCGCCGGAGCACGGGCAGCGCTGCAACTCCGCGAAGCTGCTCCTCGACCCGTACGCGCGGGCGGTCGCCGGCGCCGTGGACTGGGGGGAGGCGGTGTACGGCTACCACTTCGGCAGGCCGGACTCCCGCAACGACCTCGACTCCGCGCCGCACACCATGGCGTCGGTCGTCGTCAATCCCTACTTCGACTGGGGCGACGACCGCCCGCCGCGCACCGACTACCACCGGACGGTGATCTACGAAGCCCATGTGAAGGGCCTGACCATGCTCCATCCGGCCCTGCCGGAGGAGCTGCGCGGCACGTACGCGGGGCTGGCGCACCCGGCGGTGATCGAGCACCTGACCGAGCTGGGGGTCACGGCGCTCGAACTGATGCCGGTGCACCAGTTCGTCAACGACCACCGGCTGGCCGACGCGGGACTGGCCAACTACTGGGGCTACAACACCATCGGCTTCTTCGCCCCGCACAACGCCTACGCGTCCTGGGGCGACCGGGGCCAGCAGGTGCTGGAGTTCAAGTCGGCGGTCCGCGCGCTGCACCAGGCGGGCATCGAGGTCATCCTGGACGTGGTCTACAACCACACCGCCGAGGGCAACCACCTGGGGCCCACGCTCTCCTTCCGGGGCCTGGACAACAGTTCGTACTACCGGCTCACCGAGGACCCCCGGTACTACATGGACACCACCGGCACCGGGAACTCGCTGCTGATGCGCTCCCCGCACGTGCTCCAGCTGATCATGGACTCGCTGCGGTACTGGGTGACCGAGATGCACGTCGACGGGTTCCGCTTCGACCTCGCGGCGACGCTGGCCCGCCAGTTCCACGAGGTGGACCGGCTGTCGTCGTTCTTCGACCTGGTGCAGCAGGACCCGGTGGTCAGCCAGGTCAAGCTGATCGCCGAGCCGTGGGACGTCGGCGAGGGCGGTTACCAGGTGGGCAACTTCCCGCCGCTGTGGACGGAGTGGAACGGCAAGTACCGCGACACCGTGCGGGACCTCTGGCGGGGCGAGCCGCGCACGCTGGCGGAGTTCGCCTCCCGGCTGACCGGGTCGTCGGACCTGTACCAGGACGACGGGCGGCGCCCGCTGGCCTCCGTCAACTTCGTCACCTGCCACGACGGCTTCACACTGCGCGACCTCGTCTCGTACAACGACAAGCACAACGAGGCCAACGGCGAGGGCAACCGGGACGGTGAGAGCCACAACCGCTCCTGGAACTGCGGCGCCGAGGGCGAGAGCGACGACCCCGGGATCACCGAGCTGCGGGCCCGGCAGACGCGCAACTTCATCGCCACCCTGATGCTCTCACAGGGCGTGCCCATGCTCAGCCACGGCGACGAGTTCGGGCGCACGCAGGGCGGCAACAACAACGCCTACTGCCAGGACAACGAGGTCTCCTGGGTGCGCTGGCCGGAGCCGGACTCGGCGGAAGCCAGGACCCTGCTGGAGTTCACCCGCGCCATGGTGTGGCTGCGGCGCGACCACCCGGTCTTCCGCCGCCGCCGCTTCTTCCACGGACGGCCGGTGGAGGGCACGCACGACGAGCTGTCGGACATCTCCTGGTTCACTCCGGAGGGGCAGGAGATGACCGCCCAGGACTGGCAGGCGGCGCACGCCAAGGCGCTGTCGGTGTTCCTCAACGGCAGTGCCATCTCGGAGCCGGGGCCGCGCGGGGAACGGATCACCGACGACTCGTTCCTGCTGATGTTCAACGCCAGCGCCGAGGAGCTGGACTTCGCGGTGCCGGTCAACCACGGACGCCAGTGGCAGATCGTGGTGGACACGGCCGTGACCGAGGGCATCGAGCCGGGACAGGGGCCCAAGGTCGCGGCGGGCGACCGCCTCCGGCTGATCGGGCGCAGCCTGACGGTACTGCGCCGTCCGGCGTAACGGCCGCCACGGCCGTACGACCGGCCGGGCGGGGGGCCGGGACCGCGGAACCCCCGCGCCGGCCGGTCAGCGGACGGCCGGCACGGCGGCCCGGCGCGCGGCGGCGGTCCCGTGGCGCGCCCGAACAGCACCCGAACACCACGTGGCGTCGGGCGTAAAACGGCTGGGGTGAGGGGACAGGAGCGCGCCGAGCGGGTACGTACGTTCGCATGACGCCCACCTCCACCTATCGGCTCCAGATCCAGCCGGACTTCCCGTTCTCGGCCGCCGGGGAAGCGGTGCCCTACCTCGCCTCGCTCGGGGTGTCGCACCTGCATCTGTCACCGGTCCTGGAGGCGGTCCCCGGCTCGGCCCACGGGTACGACGTCACCGACCACAGCCGGGTGCGCGAGGAGCTGGGGGGTGAGGCGGGCCTGCGCGAGCTCGCGCGCACCGCCCGGGCGCACGGCCTGGGCCTGGTCGTGGACCTGGTCCCCAACCACATGGCCGCCGCGCCGCGCCACAACCGCGCCCTGTGGGAGGTACTGCGGGAGGGCCCCGCCTCCCCGTACGCCCGGTGGTTCGACATCGACTGGACGGCCGGCGGCGGCAAGGTGCTGCTGCCGGTGCTGGGCGGCCGGATCGGTGATGAACTGCCCCACTTCCGGGTGACGGAGGGCCGGCTGCGCCACGGCGAGCAGGAGTTCCCGCTGCGCGCCGGTACGGAGGACCTGCCGCTGCCCGAGCTGCTGGACGCCCAGTGGTACCGGCTGAGCTGGTGGCGGCTGGCCCGGACCGAGCTCAACTACCGGCGGTTCTTCACCATCTCCGACCTGATCGGGGTACGGGTGGAGGACCCCGAGGTGTTCGGGGCGACCCACGGAAAGATCGTGGAGCTGGTGCGCGACGGGGTCGTCGAGGGACTGCGGATCGATCACCCGGACGGGCTGGCCGACCCAGGGGCGTACCTGCGGGAGCTGCGCGCGGCGACGGGCGCGGACTGCTGGATCGTGGTGGAGAAGATCCTCACCGGCGAGGAGCGGCTGCCCGCGCGGTGGCCGGTGGCGGGCACCACCGGTTACGACGCGCTCCGCCGGGTCGACGGCCTGTTCGTCGACGAACCGGGGGCGGCGGAACTGGCCGCGCTGTACCGGCGGTTCGCCGGCCCCGCCGGGGACCGCGGCGGCCACTGGGAGGCGACGGCACGCCGGGCCGCCTACAAGGTGGTCACCCACGAGCTGGCCGCCGAGGTCGCCCACCTGACCGGGACCGCCGCCCGGATCTGCGCCGCCGAGCCGGCCCTGCGCGACCACGCGCCCTGGGCGCTGCGCGCAGCCGTGCGGGAGCTGCTGATCCGGGTGCCGGTCTACCGCCCGTACGGGACCGGCGCGGACGACGTCCTCACCACCGGGGCGGCGCGTGAGGCGAAGGCCACCTACTCGGTGCCCGAGGAGGCGGCGGCCGTCGATGTCGTACGGGACCTGGCGCTGGGCCGGCTCGGGGACGGCCCGGACCACCGGGCGTTCCGGGTCCGGTTCGCCCAGACCTCGTCCGCGCTGCGCGCCAAGTCCGTCGAGGACACCGCCTTCTACCGGTACACACCGCTGATCTCGGCCAACGAGGTGGGCGGGGAGCCGGACCGGCCGGCCGTGCGCCCGGCGGAGTTCCACGCGTACTGCGCGCGGCTGGCCCGGGACTGGCCGGACACCGGCACGGTGCTGTCCACGCACGACACCAAGCGCAGCGCGGACGTGCGGGCGCGGATCGCGGTCCTGTCCGAGTGCCCGCAGCGGTGGGCGAAGCTGCTGGCCGACGTGGCCGCCCGCGCGCCGGGCCCGGACGCGCACCTGGCGTGGACGGCGTGGCAGACGGCGCTCGGCCTCGGGCGCGCCGACGCGGACCGGCTGGGGCCCGCGCTGCTGAAGTCGGTACGCGAGGCGGGGCTGCGCACGAGCTGGACCGAGCCGGACGAGGCGTACGAGCGGGCGGTCACGGACTTCACCGCCGACGGCCCGGCCGGCGAGCAGGCCGGCACGGTGGAGCTGCTGGCCCGTGAGCTGGCGCCCTGCATCCGGGCCAACACGCTGGGCGCGGCGCTGGTCCACCTGACGATGCCGGGCGTGCCGGACCTCTACCAGGACACCGAGCGGGAGTACCTGGCGCTGGTCGACCCGGACAACCGGCGGCCCTTCACCGGGGGCCCGCCCGACGAGAAGACGGCCCTGACGCGGGCGGCGCTGCGACTGCGCCGGGAGCGTCCGGAGGTGTTCGGGTCCTCGGGCACCTACGAGCCGCTGTCCGCGTCCGGTCCGGCCGCCGGGCACTGCCTGGCCTTCTGCCGCTCCGGGGAGGTCGTCACGGCGGTGACCCGGCTCTCGCTGCGGCTGGCGGAGACGGGCGGCTGGGGCGACACCTCGCTGACGCTGCCGCCGGGGCGGTGGTACGACGGGGTGGCCGGCGGCCGGGAGTTCGCCGGGCCGGTGGCGGCCTCGGAGCTGTTCGCCGACCGGCCGGTGGCGCTGCTGGTCCGCCGGCCGGAGCGGTGAGCGCGAGCGGTCAGCGGGTGGCGAGCCGGAAGGCCATCTGCCCGAAGGACACCATGTCACCGGACCGGACGACGGTCTCGCCGGTCACCCGGTGCCCGTTGACGGTGGTGCCGTTGGTGGAGCCGAGGTCGCGCAGCACCCACCGGCCGCCGCGCAGGCTCAGTTCGGCGTGGGAGCGGGAGACCGTGTCGTGGCTCAGGCGCAGGCCGTTCGCCGGGTCGCGGCCTATCCGCAGCGGGTACGGGCCGGGTTCGGGCAGCATCAGCTTGGGCAGCCGCTCGGCCTGCCAGGCCCGGCCGAGCCGGGCCGTGAAAGCCGATGCGCGCTCCACCGCCCCGAACACCCGCCTGCTCCAGCGGCCTTCGGTACGCAGGTCGGCGGTGAGCGCCGCCAGTTCGTCACCGTGGCGGGCGACCAGGGCCAGCTCCATGCGCCGCAGGAACGTGTCGTGCGACAGCCTGCCCTGCGCCGCGCCCTCGCGGAGCAGCCCGAGCGCGCGGTCCCGTTCGGCGTCGGTCAGCCGAGCGGGGTGCGCGTGGGGCTCGAAGGTGGAGGTCACCCGGCGATTGTCGGCCGGGATGGCCCGAGGTGTCCAGAAGGGCCGGGACCAACCGGTGGTGTGACGGGGCCCGGCCCGTTCGGCCAAGTGCCGTGCTTCCCCTGGGCGATCTTGCCAGGATGACCGGGACCGCCGGACGGAGTGACGACGACGAGGGGAAACACCAGTGCTGTTCGAGGTGTGGGCGCCGAAGGCGACCGAGCGGGTCGAGCTCCGACTTGAGGGAGCCACCCACCTGTTGGAACGGGACGAGGAGCGCGACGGCTGGTGGGTGGCCGAGGCGGAGGCGGCCGAGGGGGCGCGGTACGGCTTCGCGCTGGACGGCGGCCGGGTGCTGCCCGATCCGCGCTCGCGCCGCCAGCCGGACGGGCCGGACGGGCTCAGCGCGGTGGTGGACCACACGGCGTACCCCTGGCGGCACCCGTCACCGGCGCGCGGGCTGCGCGGTGCCGTGCTCTACGAGCTGCACGTCGGCACCTACACCGCCGAGGGCACGCTGGAGGCGGCGGCCGCACGGCTGGAGCACCTGGTGGAGCTGGGTGTCAGCCATGTGGAGCTGATGCCGCTCTGCCCGTTCCCGGGCACGCACGGATGGGGGTACGAGGGGGTCTCGCTGTGGGCGGTGCACGAGCCGTACGGCGGCCCGGAGGCACTCAAGCGCTTTGTCGACACCGCGCACGGCCTGGGGCTGGGCGTGGTGCTGGACGTGGTGCACAACCACCTGGGCCCCTCGGGCAACCACCTGCCCGCCTTCGGCCCGTACTTCACCGACACCCACCACACCCCGTGGGGCGCCGCGGTGAACCTCGACGCGCCCGGATCCGACGAGGTGCGGGCCTACCTGCTGGGCAGCGCCCTGGCCTGGCTGCGGGACTACCGGATCGACGGCCTGCGGCTGGACGCGGTGCACGCGCTGGCCGACACCCGGGCGCTGCCGTTCCTGGAGGAACTGTCGGCGGCCGTGGACGAACTGGGCGCCGCGCAGGGCCGGGAGCTGTTCCTGATCGCCGAGTCCGACCTGTGCGACCCGCGCACCACCCGGCCCCGCGAGGCGGGCGGCCTCGGCCTGCACGCCCAGTGGAACGACGACTTCCACCACGCGCTGCACACCGCCCTCACCGGCGAGTCGCAGGGCTACTACGCCGACTTCGCCCGTGCCCCGCTGGCCGCCCTGGCCAAGACCCTCGGCCATGTCTTCTTCCACGACGGGACGTACTCGGCCTTCCGCGGCCGCACCCACGGGCGTCCCGTCGACCGCGAGCACACCCCCGCCCACCGTTTCCTCGGTTACGCCCAGACCCACGATCAGATCGGCAACCGGGCCCTGGGTGACCGGCTGTCGGCCTCGCTCTCCCCCGGGCTGCTGGCCTGCGCGGCGGCACTGGTCCTGACCGGGCCGTTCACCCCGATGCTGTTCATGGGCGAGGAATGGGGCGCGGGCACCCCGTGGCAGTTCTTCACCGACCACCAGGACCCGGAGCTGGCCGAGGCGGTGCGCAACGGCAGGCGCCGGGAGTTCGCGGCGCACGGCTGGGCGGAGGAGGACATTCCCGACCCGCAGGACCCGGCGACCCGCGACCGGTCGTGCCTGGACTGGACGGAGCCGGAGCGGGCGCCGCACGCCCGGCTGCTGGCCTGGCACCGCGAGCTGATCGCGCTGCGCGCCGCCCAGCCCGATCTGACCGACCCCGACCTGGCCGCCGTGCGGGTCGCCCACGACGAGGGCGCGCGCTGGCTGGCGTACCGCCGCGGGGACCTCAGGGTCGCGGTCAATCTCGGACCCGAGCCGGCCGACATCCCGCTGGGCGGCCCGGGACGGGTGCTGGCGGCCTGGGAGCCGGTCGAGGTGGTGGGCGGCGACGGGGTGCTCCGGCTGCCGCCGGAGTCCTGTGTGGTGCTCGGCGACGACACCTGACGGGGCGCCGGATCCGTGGGGGCGCCGTCCGGACGGGCGGCCCAGGGGTCACCGGGCCCGGGGCCGCCCGTCGCGGTGCCGGGCCCGGTGGGCCCGAGGTCGGCGGGCCGGTGAGCCGGCCGGCCGGTGAGTGAACCCAACGGTCGCGGGACGGGGCGCCGCCCGCCCGGCCGCGGGTGGTCAGCCGACGGGTACGACGAGGTCGGCGCGGTGGCGGCCGGCGGCCACCAGCCGGGCGTTGGCCTCGTCCGACTCCGCCACCCAGCGCTCCGCGTCCGCCCGGTCCTTGCCGAACCGGACGTGCCGCTCCACCAGCCGGCCCAGCCGGCGGTGGTCGTCCAGGTCCAGGTACCAGACCTCGTCCAGGAGCGCCCGGACCGGCGCCCAGGGTCCGGTGTCGTGGAGCAGGTAGTTGCCCTCGGTGACGACGAGCGGCACCTCCGGGGCGACCGGGATGCTCCCGGCGACCGGCTCCTCCAAGGAGCGGTCGAAGGCGGGCGCGTAGACGGTGACGTCCGGCTCGGCGGCCCTCAGGCGGGCGAGCAGGGCCGCGTACCCGGCGGCGTCGAAGGTGTCGGGAGCGCCCTTGCGCCCGGCCCGGCCCAGGCGCCGCAGCTCCGCCCCGGCGAGATGGAACCCGTCCATGGGGACCAGGACGGCCGCCCCGCCGAGGCTCTCGACCAGCCGGGCGGCGAGGGTCGACTTGCCCGCGCCGGGGGCACCGGCCAGGCCCAGGACCCGCCGTTCGCCGGGCACCGCGAGACGGCGCGCCCTGGCGGCGAGGGCGGCCAGCTGTTGTGCGTCCATGGAGGGCATTGTCGCAAGGGTGGTCATACGTATAACCTCCCCCCCATGCCGTACATCGCCCTGGTCACCCTCGTCGTCCGCGACTACGACGAGGCCATCGCCTTCTACACCGGCCCGCTCGGTTTCGTGCTGGCCGAGGACAGCCCGCGCGGCGACGGCTCGCGGTGGGTCGTGGTCCGGCCGCGCGGCGCGACCGCCGGTACCGGGCTGCTGCTGGCCCGGGCCCGGGACGCGGTCCAGGAGGCGGGTGTCGGGGCGCAGGCCGGCGGGCGGCTCGGTTTCTTCCTGTACACCGAGGACTTCGCCGGCGACCGGGCGCGGATGCTGGCCGGCGGGGTGCGCTTCCTGGAGGAACCCCGGCACGAGCCGTACGGCACGGTGGCGGTCTTCGAGGACCTGTACGGCAACCGCTGGGACCTGCTCCAGCCCGCCTGAGCGGGTCGACACGCCCCCGACTGGCCGACGTTGGGCGACTTTCGGCCATTGTCCCCCGGGAGGTCTCGGGAGGGACGGGGCGCCCCTAAATTGACTCACCTGCACCTGCGGGAAATTCGGGGGAGAACTATGGATCCGGTGACGGCCGTCGCGGCGGCGGGTGTCGCGCTCGTGGCCAAGGGAGTCCTGGAATCGGTCGGGCAGGAAGCCGGTCGGTCCTCGTGGGCCGGCGCGGCGCGGCTCGTGGAGCGCATCCGGACGCGGTTCCGGGGGGACGTGCAGGCGGAGGGCGCGCTCGACCGGGTGACCCGGGCGCCCGACGACCGCGACGCCCAGGAGGACCTGGAGCGCGCGCTCGCCGCCCATATGCTGCGCGACCGGGAGTTCGAGACCGAGATGCGGCGCCTGGTCGACGAGGCGGTCGCGGCCCAGGGCCGGGGCGGTGCCCAGGTCAGCGCGGCCCTGATCAAGAACGCCCAGGTGTTCAACGAGAAGGTCGAAGTGCGGGGGGACTGGAACGTGTCCTGACGGCCGGACCCGCGCGCCGCCGTCCGCGCACCCGCCGGTGCCCGGACGCGGCGTCCCCGGGACCGGGCCGCGCCGTTCGTACGGCCTCCCCGCCCGCGCGGACGGCCCCGCCCCCCGGGACAGGGCCGCGAGCGGAACGGGACGGGGATCCGGCCACCGGCCGCCCGGCACGCACCCGCCCGGCGACCCGCGCACGGCTCCGCACCGCGTCCGTCGCACCACGTCCGTCGCACGTCCGTCGCACCGGCCCCCGGGCCGTGCGCCCCGGCCCGGGCGGTGACCGGGCCGCACCTCCCCACCCCGCCGCCCACCTCCCGCGGACCCCGCGCGCCGGGGCCGCACCCGCCGGGAACGCCGATCACCACCCCCGCCGCACACCCCGGACCCGCCCTCCCCCACCCGCCCCGGAAGCCCGAGAACCATGAGCGAGGAATTCCCCGCCGAGACGCCCGCCAGCGGGCACGGCACCACCGGCCCCGCCGCCAAGGACACGAAGGACGGCAGGGACGTCAAGGACGCCGGGTCGCCCAGGGACCCGAAGGACACCGCCGGTCCCGACGACGGCCCCGGGGCGGCCACCCCCGAACAGCGGCGGCCCGACGGCGAGGACCACGACGGGCCGGTCAGTGAGACGGAGGCGCTGCGCTCGCTGGCCGACGGCGGCGGGCGCGACGAGTCCGAGCGGTCCGACGCGCTGCGCGTCGGCGCCATCGCCGACGCCATCGCCCAGCGGCTGAACGCCGACGCCTCCGGCACCCGGATCGGCACCCTCGCACTGTTCAACGACGCCGTCAGCTTCGGCGGCGGCTTCCACACCGGAGGGAGCGGGCGCGGGGACCGGGCGGCCGGCGCGGGCCCGCGCGGCAGCACGTCCGTCCTGCCGCTGGAAGCGGCCGAACTGGCCGAGCACACGGACCTGTTCGTCCAGCCCGACCACTACGACGAGGCGCTGGACGACCTGTGCGAGCACCGGCTCCTGGTGCTGACCGGTCCGCCCGGCAGCGGGCGCACGGCGGCGGCCGTGAACCTGCTCGCCGAGGCCATGGCGCTCAGCGGCTCGGCCGAGGGCGGCTGCGCCCGGCTGCTGGACCCCGCCGCCGTCCTCGCCCCCGGCTGGGAGCCACCGGTCAAGGAGTGCGGCTACCTGGCGGTGCTGGAGGACGGCCCCGCCGGGGTGGGCGCGTTCTCGGCGGCGTTCGGCGTGCGGGGGACGGCCGGCCCGGCGCCGTGGGACGGACCGGGCCCCGGGGCCGGCATCCGCCAACTGGCCGCCGTGGTCGCCGCGCTGCGGGCCGGGCGCTGCCATCTGGTGCTGGTGGGCGGACACGACCTCGCGGTGGCCGCCGGCGGTCCCGGGGGCGAGGCGGTCGCCCGCCACCGGCTCACCCCGGTCGACCCGCTGGCCGTCGCCGAGCGCCGGGTCCTGGGCCACAGCGGTGATCCGGAGGCCCGCGCGGACCTGCGCCGGCTGCTGGAGTCCAGCGGCGCCGTCGGCGCGCTGCGCGAACAGCCCGCGGCCCGGCACGCCGTCCACCTCGCCTCCGTGATCAGGGCGGAGGGGGACGTGGCGGCGGCGGTGGCCGCCCTGCGCGACCCGAGCGACCAGGTGCGCGCCTGGTTCGACCAGTACCGCGAGCCCGAGGCGCTGGCCTTCGCCCTCGCGGCCGCCGTGCTGGAGGAGAGCAGCTACCTGACCGTCGCGGACGCCGCGGTCCGGCTGCGCGCGGCCCTCACCGCGCCCGAACCGGCCCCGGCCGACGTGCGGTTCCGCGACCGGCTCGGCCACGAACAGCAGTGGATCCGGCTGGACCTGCCGGACGGCGGGGCGGGCGCCGCCGGCCCGCCGCGGGTACGGTTCCGCAGCGCGCTGCTGGGCCAGGTGGTCCTCGCGTACGCCTGGAGCAGCCTCGACGGCCGGCGCGACGCCGTCCTGGAATGGCTGCGGCGGCTGCTGAGCCACGCCGACCTGGAGGTGCGCGCCCGGGCGGCGGTGGCCGCCGGTGTCCTGGCCTGGGCGGACCACCACTACGCGCTGCACCGGTTCCTCAAGTCCTGGGCGGGCGGCACCTCCTGGCCGCTGCGGCAGGCCGCCGCCACCGCTCTGGGGGTGGCCGGGAGCCGCCCGGAGACCGCCGAGCCGGTGTGGCGGCTGCTGCACGACTGGGCCCGGGGCGGTACGTCCGCCTACGAGCGGCGCCTCGCCGGGACCGCGGCCAACGCCGTGGGCGGCCTTCTGGGCCGGGGCGCGCCCGACCGGGCGGTGGCGGTGCTGCGCGCCGCCCTGGACCGCGGCGACGACTGGGGCACCCTGCCCGCCGTCGCCTGGGGAGGGCTGCACCTGGTCCACCAGGACCGGGCGGGCCATCTGCTGGACGCCTACCTGGACTGGTCGGAGCCGCAGGACCTGTCGCCGATGGTGGTCAAGTCGCTGTCCGCGTTCGTGTTCGCGGTCTCCCAGCCGTACGACCGGCCGGGCGGCGCCGGGCCGTACGACCGGCCGGGCGGCGCCGGGCCGTACGACCGGCCGGGCGGCGCCGAGCCGGCGGACGCCGGAGCCGGCGCGGCCGGGGTGCCACTGCTGCTGAGCGGCCTGCCCCGGCACCGCGAGCGGCTGGCCGAGCTGTGGGCGCGGGCGCTGGCCAGGCGGCCCGTCCAGGACGCCGCGCTGACGGCCCTGCGCGCCTGGATCGACGACTACGCGGACGCCTGCCCCGGTTCCCTGGACGCCATCGGCGCGCTGCTGCTGGACATCGCGCGCAGACCGGGCCGGCACCGCGAACGACTGCTGTGGTGGCTGGCGAAGTGGGCCGGGGACCGGGAGCGGCCGTCGCGGAACGCGGCGGAGCTGCACCGCCTGCTGGAGCGCGCGTACTGATCACCAGGGATCGACCACCAGGGACCGTCACCACGGACGAGGAGGGGCAGGGGACGATGGAGGAGCAGACCTACGATCCGGTGCTGGGCAGCGAGGAACTGGCCAAGTGGCGGCTGATGAACCCGCTGCGCCCGCCGGCCCCCGGCCGTGCCCTGGTGCTGGTCCGGGACAGCGGTCCCTCACTCACGGTGCACAGCGGCGAGGAGATCCCGTCGTCCCGGTTCGGCGCGTACCGCCGTGTGTTCACCGTCGACATGACCGAGCACCGGCTCGTCCTCGACATCCCGCTGCTCAGCCGCGACCCCACGTTCTCCTTCCGCAGCCGGGCGGACCTGGTGTGCCGGGTGGCGGACCCGGCGAAGGTGGTCTCGCGCGGCATCCGCGACATGAGCGGGGCGCTCTACGGCCATCTGCGCAAGACGCTGCGCGGCGTCGCCCGCGACTACGACATCGCCGAGTTCCACGAGGCGGAGGAGGCGCTCAACACCGCGCTGTACGGCTTCAGCGGCGACGACGCGGTCCGGCTGCGCAACATCCAGATCGAACTGCTGGTCGACGAGGACGAGATCACCGCCAGCGGGCGGGACTTCCGGGACGTCGTACGCGAGACCCGGCTGGCCGGTATGCGGCGCGGGCGCCATCTCGACATGATCCGCGAGGAGGGCGTCGACGGCCTGATCGCGGAGATCATGGAGAAGGAGGGGCCGCGCGCCGCCCTGGCCTGGATCGAGAAGGGCGAGGCGGAGAAGCGCGAGGTGCGGCGCGAGGTGATGCGCATGGTCCTGGAGCGCGGCGACGCCGACCGGGAACCCTTCGAACAGGCGGAGCTGGAACGGGCCGTGCTCGACGAGGTGCTGCGGGACGGCGACGGCCTGTTCGACACGGCGGCCCGCCGGGGCCGGCTGGGCGGCAGCCTGGCCCGGGCCCTGGAGGGGCGGGAGCCGGCGGGCCCGGCCGCCGAGGAGACCGAAGCGCCGAAGGGGGCGCGCGGGCGGGAACCGCTGCGGGGCGAGGTGCTCCGGGAGGGCCGCGCCGGCGACGAGCGGCCGGGCAGGTCCGGGGGCGGGGCCTCCCCCGGCGGGCGCGACGGCGGTGCGGACCGGCGGACGGGGCCCGGGGCGGCCGGGCCGTCCCGTACGGGTGGCGCCTCCGGCGTCCCGGCCGCGCCGCCCGAGGACGAGCCGCTGCCGCCGGCCGGCAGCACCCCGGCGACCGCATCGGCGACCGGCCCGGACGAGCCGGCCCCGCCGCGGGTGAGCCGGGTGCGGGGCACCGCCAAGCGCCCGCGCGGCGGGACGTCCGGCACCACCGGCCACGACGGGGAGCGACGATGACCGAACCCGACCGCACCACCCACCACTCCGGTGCCCCGCTCCCCTCCTGGAGCACGGCGCCGCCGCCGACGGCCCCCCGCGCACCGGCCGGTGCGCCGCCCGGTCAGGACGCGCCGCACGCACCACAGGCGCCACCGCACGCGCCGCACGGACCGCGGCAGCCGCAGCCGGACCCGGCGGCCGCACCCGAGCGGGACGCCGGGGCCGGCCCCGCGCACCGGGTGCCACCGCCGCAGCGGATCTGGCGGTACGGCGGCGAGGGACTCCAGGCGCTGTCGGTGTGGACCGAGCGGGTCCCGGGGCGCGGCGAGGACGCCGACCCGCTCGTCGCCCACCACTGGGACAGCGGCCAGGGGCTGCTGGCCGTGTTCGACGGTTCCGGCGGGTCCGGCGCGGCCCCCGTGTGGCAGGCTCCCGACGGTGAGTCCCGTACCGGCGCCTGGGTCGGGGCGCGGGTGGCCCGGCTGGCCACGGACTGCTGGTTCCGCGAGGTGGCCACCGGCGGTGAGCCGGAGGGGCCCGAGAGCCTGCGCGAGTACCTCCAGTACTTCCTGGCGTCCGCCCCGCAGCGCCGCAGCAAGATCGGCGGCACCATGCGCCGGCAGTTGCCGACCACACTGGCCGCCGTCCACTACCGGATGTCCGAGGACCACTCCCTCGAACTGCACGCCCTGTGGGCCGGTGACTCCCGGGCCTACCTGCTGCGCCCCGAGACCGGCCTCCAGGTCCTCACCCGCGACCACACCCGGGAGAGCGACGCCCTGGAGCTGCTGCGGACGGACCCGCCGATGACCAACCTGGTCTGCGCGGACCGGGACTTCCTCATCGGCACCCAGCGGCTGACGCTGCCCGCGCAGCCCTGTGTGCTGGTGACCGCGACGGACGGGTTCTTCGGCTACGTCCACACACCGGCCGATTTCGAGTACGTGCTGCTGCACACGCTGCACCTGGCGCACAACGAGGGCGAGTGGGCCGACCTGCTCCGCCGCGAGGTGCAGGGCTACACGGCCGACGACGCCTCGCTGGCGCTGCTGGCGCTGAGCCACGGTGGCTTCGGGGCCCTGCGCGGCAACTTCGCGGCCCGGTACGCGCAGGTCACCGACCGCTACGTACGCACCCGGCCGCGCGGTCTGGACCGGCCGGCCCCGGACACCGGCGTCCTCCGGTCCGGGCCGGGGGACGCCGCGTCCCTGCCCGCGCGGGTCCGGGCCTGGCAGGACGAGACCTGGCACGCCTACCGCGCCGGCTACGAGACCTACCTGCCGCCCGCGACCGAGGAGCACGCATGAAGAAGGGCGACGTGATCGCGGGCTACCGCGTCATCAGCGAACCCACCAACGCCAACGGCGGCAAGTGCATCTGGGCGTTCGCGGAGAAGAACGGCGGCCAGTACTTCGTCAAGCGGTTCCTGGAACCCAAGCGGCCGCGCGACGACGACACCCGCGACACCCCGAGCCTGCGCATCCGCCGCCAGCTCGCGCGGGAGTTCGAGCAGCGCCACCGCACCATCATGAAGCGGCTGCGCCCGGACGCGCGCGGCGGCGGGAACCTCGTCCTCGCCACGGACTTCTTCCACGAGGGCAGTACGTACTACAAGGTGACCGAGCGGATCGACACCTCCAGCCTGGAGAAGCCGCAGGCCCTGGAGCCCCGCCAGAAGATGGTGCTGCTGAAGACGCTGGGGATGAGCCTCAAGCAGCTGCACGACATCGACATCGTGCACGGTGACCTCAAACCGCTGAACGTGCTCGTGCAGAAGCGGGACGGCGCGGCGTTCCACACCGCCAAGCTGATCGACTTCGACGACTCGTACGTGTCGGGGAGCCCCCCGGACCCCGGTGACATCGCGGGCGACTCGCTGTACGGGGCGCCCGAGTGGCGCCGCTACATGCAGGGGGACGAGTCGGTCGGCCCGGAGCACCTGACCTGCGCCGTGGACGTCTTCGCGCTGGGTCTGATGACGCACCTGTACCTGGTGGGGTCGCTGCCCGGCCACGACGAGCGGTACGGGTCCCCGGCCGACGCGGTCAACGCCGGTGAGCGGCTGCTGCTGGACAGCCGCCTCTCGGACGCCATGCAGGGGCTGCTGCGGGCCATGACCTCCCGCGCGCCGGGGAGCCGGCCGCGGATGGCGACCTTCCTGAAGGCGCTGGCCGACCCCGAGGTGTGCGCCCTTCGGCACCGGCGTCCGGGGACGGCCGGGTCCGCGCCGAAGCGGACGGCACCTGGCCCGGCGTCCGGGTCCGGGTCCGGGGCGGGTCCCCGGGCGAGCCGGATCCGAGCCAACCTCAAGGCGTCCGGGCGACCCGGCCCGGCGGTGCCGCCCGGCGCCGGGGAACCGGCCCCGGGACCGGGCGCCGCACCGGCCGCCGCCGCGCCCCCATCCGCCGCGCCCGCACCCGCCTCCCCCGCGCCCGCGCCCACCGCGCCCGAACCCGCCGGGACCGCCGACGCCCCGGCCGAGCGACCCTCCCGCGTACGGATCAACCTCGGCGACCGCGGCCGGGACCGACGCGCCTGACAGCCACCGACAGGAGAGCCGATATGAACGCCCCCATCGAGCAGTACCAGGGCAACCTCCAGTACGCCGTCGACATCGTGCTGTGCGTCGACGCGACGGGCAGCATGTTCCCCGTCCTCGACAGTGTGAAGGCGAGCGCCCTGCAGTTCCACGACCGGCTGAACGCGGTGATGGCCAAGAAGGGCAAGGCGATCAGCCAGCTCCGGCTGAAGGTCATCGCCTTCCGGGACTTCGGTGACGATCCCTCGAACGCCATCGAGCAGACCGACTTCCTCCACCTGCCCTCCCAGGCCAAGGACTTCGAGCGGTTCATCAAGGGCATCGACGCCACCGGCGGCGGCGACATCCCCGAATCCGGCCTGGAGGCGCTGGCCCTGGCCGTCAACGCGCCCTGGGAGAAGGGGCTGGACCGCAGGCGCCATGTGATCGTGATGTTCACCGACGCGCCCGCCCACCCGCTGGGCTCGGTCGGCGCCTCCGCCCCGTCGTACCCGGCGGGCATCCCGCGCAGTATCGACGACCTCTTCGAGCAGTGGGGCTACGCCCGCAGCCAGACCGCCGTCATGGAGCAGTCCGCCAAGCGCCTGGTCCTGTTCGCCCCGGACCAGGCGCCCTGGTCCGACCCGATCGCCGAGGAATGGGACCTCACCCTGCACTTCGCCTCCAAGGCGGGCGAGGGACTGGAGGAGTTCGAGATGGACGAGATCATCGAGACGATCGCGAACAGCCTGTGACGAAGCTGCGCTGGCCGGGTTTCCTGCTGGAGTGCGCCGACGGCCTGCTGGGGTTCGTGTGGCACGGGTTCTGCCACATCGAGGTCAGGGTGGACCGCTGTACGGCGGCGACGGCGCGCCCGCAGGGCCCGGACGGGAGCGGTCAGCTGGTCTTCCAGTTCCGCGACGCCGAGGCCGGCCGGCCGGACCTGGTCGTGGTCCGGGTGGACGTACCGGCCCAGTCGGCGCGGGAGGCGGAGCGGTTCCTGGCGCTGCTGCGGCACGACCACGCCGTACCGGAACGGCCGAGCGAACCGGCCGACGACGCCGGGCTGGAGCGGGTTCCGCTGGACGGCCCCCAGTGGCTGGCGGCTCCGGCGAGCCCGGTGTCCGAGGAGCTGTTCCGGGACGTGATGGCCCGGGTCGCCGGGGATTCCGGCGACGCCGGGGACACGGCCTGAGGTCACGATCCGCCCCGCCCTGACGGCGGGGCCGGTGGCCCGGCCGAGCGATGAGGAGGAGAGCGGGAGTGGCGGCATCGGCCAACTGGCGCTGCGCGGACTGCGACACGTACAACGGCCCCGCGGACACGTCGTGCACCATTTGCGGCAGCGGCCGGCGCACCGCCGCTCCGCGTGCGGGGGGCGGTTCCCGGCCCGCCGCCAAGCGACCGGGCACCGCCCGGCCGCCGGCCGACTGGCGCTGCTCCAAGTGCGACACCAACAACGCCCGTACCGATCTCACCTGCATCGTCTGCGGCACCGGCTGGAAGGCGGCCGGACCGGCGGCGAAGCCCGCCCCCGGCAAGCCGGCCGCCGCCCGGCCGTCGTCCGCCGGCGGACCCACCGCGAAACCCGCCGCCAAGGCGGGCGGCGGCGCGAAGAAGTCCGCGCCCAGGAAGCCCACGCCGAAGCGGGCACCCGCGCCGCCGAGGACCACCCCGCACGAGCGGGCCGCGGCCCGCCCGCCCACGCCGCCCCGGACCACGGCCCCGCCGCGGGCCGCCACCCGCGCCCGTGACGAGGGCATCTTCTATCCCTCCGGGGCCACCACCGGGTACACGCCCACCGCTCCGCGCCCTGCTCCCGGGTACCCGGCCCCGCCGCCGGCGAGCGGCCCGGACCCGCGGTGGACGCCGCCGCGCCCCCGCGCCACCGCCGCTCCGGCCGGGAAGACCAACGGGTGCCTGTCGGGATGCCTGGGCCTGGTGGTGTTCCTGGTGCTGCTCGGGCTGCTCGCCGACGGCTGTGGCAGCGGCGATCCGGGCGAGGGGGAGCCGGGCCGGTCCGCGCCGAGCGCCACCGCCGGGCAGTGCCCCGGCCGCATCGCCGCCGAGCTGCCCGGGGGCGAGGGCGCCGGGCTGGTCGAGGCGTTCCGCACGGTGAACAAGCAGATCACCCTCTGCCGTACGCCGGGCGGCACGCTGTACTACTACGGCGAGTTCACCGACCGGCGGGAGAAGGGCATCGCGATGGAGGCGGAGGAGACCTCCGACGGCTACGAGGCGCGGAACGGCCCGTACCGCTATGTGATCCACGACGGGGTCGTGACGATCTACCAGTCGGGGGAGCGGCTCGGCGAGGAGAACCTCGTCCCCGAGCCGTCCCCGTCGTGAGGCTCACTCGCCGGCGGGCTCCAGCCGCAGCGAGACGGAGTTGATGCAGTACCGCTGGTCGGTCGGGGTCGGATAGCCCTCGCCCTCGAAGACATGGCCCAGGTGGGAGCCGCAGCGGGCGCAGCGGACCTCGGTGCGGACCATGCCGTGGGAGCGGTCTTGGATCAGCTCGACCGCGTCGTTGTCCTTCGGGTCGTAGAAGGACGGCCAGCCGCAGTGCGACGCGAACTTGGTCTCCGAGGTGAACAGCTCGGCGCCGCACGCCCGGCAGGAGTAGACGCCCCTGGTGTCGGTGTCGGTGTACTCACCGGTGAAGGCGGGCTCGGTGCCGGCCTCGCGCAGGACGTGGTACTCCTTCGGGGACAGCTCCGCCCGCCACTGCTCGTCCGGCTTCTCGACGTCGTACGCCATAACGACTCGCCTCTCCTCAGTCCCGGTCCAGGCGGGCGAGGATCCTCGGTCCCAGATCGGTGACGTCGCCCGCGCCCATGGTGAGAACGAGATCACCGGGCCGGGCCATTCCCGCGACGGCGTCCGGCACGGCGTCCTTGTCGGACACGGCGGTCACGTCGGCGCCCGCCGCGCGGGCCGCGTCGATGATCAGCGCGCTGGTGACACCGGGGATCGGGTCTTCGCGGGCCGGGTAGATGTCGAGGACGACCGAGGCGTCGGCGAGGGCCAGGGCCCGGCCCATCTCGGTGCCCAGTTCCTGGGTCCGGGAGAACAGGTGCGGCTGGAAGACCACCAGCAGCCGTGCCGCCTCACCGGCGGCGGCGCGCATGGCCTCCAGGTCGGCGGTCATCTCGGTGGGGTGGTGCGCGTAGGAGTCGATGACCTGGACGCCCGCGGCCTCGCCCTTGAGCTGGAGGCGGCGGCCGACACCGGTGTAGGCGGTGAGGGAGCGGGCCAGCCCGGCCGGGTCGATGCCCACGCGGGCGCCGGCGGCGAGCGCGGCGGCGGCGTTGTGGGCGTAGTGGCGGCCGGGCACGGACACCGTGAAGGTGTGCTCGGTACCGTCCAGGACGACGGTGACCTCGCTGGCCATGCCCTTGGGGGTGATGGCGGTGATGCGGGCGTCGGAGTCGGCCGACTCGCCGACCCGCACGATGCTGAGGTCCTCGCGGTCCGCGACCCGGCGGGCGAGCTCGCGGGCGCCGGCGTGCTCGCCGACGACGAGGGTGCCGCCGGGGCGGATCTTGGCGACGAAGGCCTCGAAGGACTCGTAGATCTCGTCCATGGAGGCGTAGTTGGCGTGGTGGTCCAGCTCGACGTTGAGGACGATCGCGACCTCGGGGTCGTACTTCTGGAAGCTGCGGTCGCTCTCGTCGGCCTCGGCGACGAAGATCTCGCCCTCGCCGTGCAGCGCGTTGGTGCCCGGGCCCGCGAGGTCGCCACCGATGGCGTACGAGGGGGCCAGGCCCAGCTCGCCAAGGGCGACGGCCAGCATCGAGGTGGTGGTCGTCTTGCCGTGGGTACCGGCCACCGCGACGGCGCGCAGCCCGGTCATCAGCGCGGCGAGCGCGTCGGAGCGGTGGACCACCGGGATGCCCAGTTCGGTGGCGCGGGCCAGCTCCGGGTTGTCGGCGCGGATGGCGCTGGAGACGACGACGCAGCTGGTGTCGTCGGCGAGGTGGTCGGCGGCGTGTCCGATGTGGACGGTGGCGCCGAGCGCCCGCAGGGACGCGGCGGTCTCCGACTCGCGCGCGTCACTGCCGGCGACCTTCGCCCCGCGCTGGGCCAGGATCTTGGCGATGCCCGACATTCCGGCGCCGCCGATGCCGATGAAGTGCGGCCGTTCCATGGCAGCAGGGATGGCGGGTGCCATGCGTGTGTCTCCCCGGGGTGTCGCGTGTGTGAGGGGCCCAGCCTATTAGGTGCGCGGCTCCTCGTTGTGCGCGAAGAGCTTGAGCACCGGTACGCCGACCTTGTGGCGGGCCCGGGAGGCCCAGTCCCGGTGGAAGAACTCCTCCACGTAGTGCGGCTTGGTCAGGACGATCACCTCGTCGGCGCCGGCCTCCTCCACGACGGCCTTGAGCTTGTCCAGCGGGTGGTCCTCCACGACCTGGCCGACGGCCTCGCAGCCGGCCTCCCGCAGTACCTGGAGCGAGTGCTCCAGGCCGGCCTGGGCGGAGAGCACCGCGGCCTTGCCCTCGGGCTCGTCGCCCTCCTTGACCGCTTCTCTGAGTTCGCCCAGGGCGACGTCGTCGATGGCCCGCAGCAGCACGACGGCCTGCTCGCCACGGGGCTGCATCAGCACGATGAAGGACAACCTCTCGTCCCCGTGCAGCGTGGTGACGAACTCCACGTCCACGGACGACAGAGGCTTCTCGATCATCAGAACACTTGTGAACACCTCGGGAGCCCTTCTGCGGAAACCGTCCTTCCCCGTGCCGGCACGGGGACTGCGAAAGTAAGTGTGCCCGGCGGGAGCAAACCGGAACGATAAATTCCAGTAATTGATCAGGTCCGGCTGTACCGGGTGAAGAGAAACCCGCCCTCCTCCAGGAGGGACACCAGCGTGAACTTCGACGGTACGCCCACCGGCGGGCCCCCGGCGATCCGCTGCGCGTCCCCGGCGGTGAGCAGCGGGGAAACGGTCAGGCACAACTCGTCCAGTACCCCCGCGGACACCAGCTGCCCCAGCAGCCGCGGGCCGCCCTCGGTGAGCTGGCGGCGCAGGCCTCGCTCGGCCAGCGCCCGCAGCGCCCGGCCCGGCTCCACCCCGGGTCCGTCGCCCGCGACGATCACCTCGGCGCCGGCCCGCCGCGCCTCACGGACCCGCTCCGGCGGCGCCGCGGCGCCCGTCAGGACCAGCGTGGGGACGAGCGGCCCGGTGAACAGGGGGGCCGAGAAGTCCAGCTCCAGCGAGGCGCTGACCACCGCGACGGCGGGCGCAGGGCCCTGTCCCGCCGCCGCCCGGCGCTCGGCGAAGACGGCACGCGCGCGCGGCGGGCGGTAGCCCTCCGACCGGACCGTCTCGGCGCCCACGATCACCACGTCGGCCAGGCCGCGCAGGGTGCCGAAGATCCGCATGTCGGCGTCGGACGAGATGGGCTGGGAGCGCCCGTCGTGCTGGGCCGCGCCGTCCAGGGTCGACACCATGTTGGCGCGCAGCCAGGGGCCCGGGACCGGATAGGCGTAGGCGTCGGCCAGCTCGTCGGGGGACCACTCGTGGCCGGCGGGGCCGGGGGTCGCTGTCGGGTCGGTCACAGGGAACAGGCGTCGCATGCGGTGCAGTCTGGCACGGCGCATAGAGTGGGGAACTGTGTCCACCAGTGCCATGACCGAAGCGGCCCCGCTCTCCCTGTGCGCCCGCGAGCCCCGTGTCCCCGCCGACCGTCTGGTCGCCGACATGGTGCCGCCGCCGCGCTTCGACTCGGTGCGCTTCGACACCTACCTCCCGGACCCGAACCAGCCCAGCCAGACCGAGGCGGTCGCGGTGCTGAGCTCCTTCGCCGCCGGGCTGGGCGGCGCGCACGCCACCGGGGCGGGCAGGCGGCGCTGGTTCGCCAGGAAGCCGGCCGCGCCCACCGGGCCGCGCGGGGTGTACCTGGACGGCGGGTACGGCGTCGGCAAGACCCACCTGCTGGCGTCCCTGTGGCACGCCACCCCGGCCGAGCCCGCGCTGAAGGCGTTCGGCACGTTCGTGGAGCTGACCAACCTGGTGGGCGCGCTCGGCTTCCAGCAGACCGTCGCCACGCTCAGCGGGCACCGGCTGCTGTGCATCGACGAGTTCGAGCTGGACGACCCGGGTGACACCGTGCTGGTCTCCACGCTGCTCGGCAAGCTGGTCGACGCCGGGGTCGCGCTGGCGGCCACCTCCAACACACTGCCCGGCAAGCTGGGCGAGGGCCGGTTCGCCGCCGCCGACTTCCTGCGGGAGATCCAGGGGCTGTCCGCGCACTTCCGCCCGCTGCGCATCGACGGCGAGGACTACCGCCACCGGGGACTGCCCGAGGCCCCGGCGCCGTTCTCCGACGAGCAGGTGACGGGGGCCGCGCACGCCACGCCGGGTGCCTCGCTGGACGGCTTCCCGCAGTTGCTGGAGCACCTGGCCCGGGTCCACCCGAGCCGGTACGGGGCGCTGACGGACGGACTGGCCGCGGTCTGCCTGACCGGTGTGGCGCCCGTGCCCGACCAGTCGACCGCCCTGCGGCTGGTGGTCCTGGCCGACCGGCTGTACGACCGGGAGATACCGGTGCTCGCCTCCGGGCTGCCCTTCGACCGGCTCTTCAGTGACGAGATGCTGAACGGCGGGTACCGGAAGAAGTACTTCCGGGCGATCTCCCGGCTCACCGCGCTGGCGCGGGACGCGAAGGGACTGGTGGCGCAGTAGGTTTGGAGGCCGCAACCCATCCGAAGGGAACCATCATGGCCACCACGCGCACCGCTCACACCGTCTGGGAAGGCGAGCTCCTCAAGGGCTCCGGCGTCGTCAGCCTCGACTCCTCCGGCATCGGCGAGTACCCGGTCTCCTGGCCGGCGCGCGCCGAGCAGGCCAACGGCAGGACCAGCCCCGAGGAGCTGATCGCGGCCGCTCACTCCAGCTGCTTCTCGATGGCCCTGTCGCACGCCCTGGCCGGTGCGGGCAACCCGCCCACCCGCCTGGAGACCAAGGCCGACGTGACCTTCCAGCCGGGTGAGGGCATCACCGGCATCCACCTCACCGTGCGCGGCGAGGTGCCCGGCCTGGACGAGGACGGCTTCGTCGCGGCCGCCGAGGACGCCAAGAAGAACTGCCCGGTCAGCCAGGCGCTCACGGGGACGACGATCACTCTGACCGCCGAGCTCGCCTGACCCGCTCCCCACACGGGGCACCCGGCCCGCATGGTTCACGTGTCGCCCGACGCGTGGTACACATGCGGGCCACAGCACATTCCTGTCCGCCAGCAGGGAGTCGCCCCATGTCCGCAACACGGCGTCAGATCCTCGCGCGCACCGGGGCGTCGGTGGCGTCCATCGCCTTCACCGGCGCCTTCGCCGAACTCTTCGCGGGCACCGCCGCCGCCCGCGGCCACACCGGTTACGGCCCCCTGCTCCCGGACCCCGAGGGCCTGCTGGACCTGCCCGAGGGGTTCCGCCACCGGGTGCTCTCCCGGGAGGGCGCCCCCTTGCGCTCCGGCGAGGGGCCGGTACCCGGCAGGCATGACGGCATGGCCGCCTTCGCCGGCTGGCGCGGCCGCGTCCACCTGGTGCGCAACCACGAGAACGGCGCCACCGCCCGTCTCGGCGTGCCGGCCGTCGAAGGCCTGACGTACGACCCGGCGGGCAAGGGCGGGTGCACGGCGATCGCACTGGACGCCCGGGGCGAGGTGACCGGCGAACGTGTCGCGGTGGCGGGCACCGCCGTCAACTGCGCGGGCGGGCCCACCCCCTGGGGCACCTGGCTGACCTGCGAGGAGACCGAGGACCGGGCGGGCACCAACGGCTACACCAAGGACCACGGCTTCGTCTTCGAGGTGGACCCGGTCGATCCGCGCCGCACCGGAGCCGTACCGCTGACCGCGATGGGCCGCTTCCAGCACGAGGCGGTCGCGGTCGACCCGCGCAGCGGGATCGTGTACGAGACCGAGGACGCCTTCGACCGGCCCTTCGGGCTCTTCTACCGCTTCCTGCCCCGCAAGCCGCTCGGCGGCACCGGTTCGCTGCGCGCGGGCGGCGCGCTGGAGGCGATGCGGGTGCCGGGGGTGCCCGACCTGTCGGCGATCCAGGAGACCGGCACGGTCTTCGAGGGCGTGCAGTGGGTTCCCGTACCGGACCCCCAGGCCCGGCAGACCCCCGTCCGGCTCCAGGACTTCGGCCCCCGGGGCATCACGCACGCCCAGAAGCTGGAGGGGTGCTACTGGAACGGCCGGGCGGTCTTCTTCGTCTCCAGCTTCGCCCGGGCCCGCGCGGGTTCGGCGGCGGACCACTACGGCCAGGTGTGGAAGTACGAGCCGCACCGGCGCCGGCTCACCCTGGTGGTCGCGTTCGGCCCCGGCACCGGCGTCCAGCTGCCCGGCGAGTCCCCCGACAACATCTGCCTGGCTCCCGGTGGCGGCCTGATGGTGTGCGAGGACGGCGACGGCGCCCAGCACGTGTACGGGCTGACCAGGCGCGGCCAGGTGTACCCGGTGGCCCGCAACGCGCAGAACACCGGGACCGAGGGGAAGCCCGAATGGGGCGAGTTCGCCGGGGCCACCTTCTCCCCCGACGGCCGGACCATGTACGTCAACTGCTACGCGCCCGGGACGACGTTCGCGGTGACCGGCCCCTGGCGCTAGCGGCGCCCGGGGCGCCGCTCACAGGGCCCGGACCCGGACCGTCAGGGCGGGGTCCTGGTGGCCACCGCTGGCCAGCATCCGCACCTCGCCCCGATCGCTGATCTCGGCCAGGACTATCCCCGACTCGTCGGCGTACACCGGATGCCCGCCCGGGCCGGTCCGGTCCGTGCGGTTCACCTCGACGATGTCCTCGTCCCCGGGGGCCAGGGCCGAGCCGCCGTGCCCGAAGGTCAGCTCGTACCGGTCATGGACGCGCATCCCGCCTCCCCAGAAAGTGGTTCCGACCCTCCGCGTCCCCCCGAATGGGTCATTCAACACACATTCCGACCTTTCGGTTATTTTTTAAGGTAAATGATCATATACTTTCGCTGAATGATCATTCGTGTACGGAACACTGCGGTGCTTGTCCTGCTCGGCACCGGTCTGCTGGGCGCGTGCCTACTGAGCTGCGGCGCCGGCGACCCCACGGCCCCCTCGGTACCGGCTTCCGTACGGCCGTCCACCCCGGCGCGCCTCTCCCCGCCCCGCACGCCGCCGACGATGGCCCCCGGGCCCGGCGGACGTACGCCCGTCTTCGAGCGCGGGCCCGGCACCGCGGGCCGCACGGTCGCGCTCACCTTCGACGCCGACATGACGGCCGACCAGGGGCCCCGGGCGGCGCGCGGCGAGCGGTTCGACAACCCCGCGCTGATCGGCACACTGCGGCGCCTGAAGGTCGACGCCACGGTCTTCATGACCGGCCGCTGGGCCGAGGAGTACCCCGAGCAGGCGAGGGCGATCGGCATGGACCCGCGCTTCGAGGTCGCCAACCACTCCTACAGCCACCACGCCTTCAAGGAGCCCTGCTACGGGCTGCCGGTGCTGGCCGAGCAGGACATGACCGCCGACGTGCGCCGGGCCTTCGACACGTTCCGTACGGTCGGCGTCCGCAATGTCGTGCCCTACTTCCGCTTCCCCGGCGGCTGTTACGACGAGGCCGCGCTGCGCGCGCTGGCACCGGCCCGGGTGACGGCCGTGCAGTGGGACGTGGTCAGCGGTGACGCGTTCGCCACGGACCCGGACGCGGTCGCCGAACAGGTCCTGGCGGACGTGCGGCCGGGCTCCCTGGTGGTGATGCACTGCACGCGCAGCGCGGCTCCGGTCACCGAGGCGGCGATCCGCCGGATCGTGCCCGAACTGCGTGCCCGGGGATACCGGTTCGTCAAGGTGTCGGAGCTGATGAAGGGATAAGCGGTACCCGGTGGCTCGCGCTGGAGCGCACTCCAGCGCGTAGCGTCCGGTCCGCGCCCGGCGCCGCGGCCGGACGCCTGAAGCGAGGGGAAGCACCGTGCGATACACCTTGTTCGGCGGGCTGCGCGTCAGCGAGCTCAGCCTCGGCGCCATGACCTTCGGCGGCGACGAGGGCTTCGGCGCCGGGGAGGAGACCAGCCGGCGGATACGGCTCGACGTCGACGCCGTGGCACTGCTGGACCGGGTGAGCGCGGCGCCGCTGGGCTTCCCGCACGACTTCCTGCGGGAACCCGGCATCACGCGCAACGTCTACGGCGACCGCTGGGCCGCCATCAACGATCGGCGCGCCACCCGTCCGCGCCCGGCCGGCATCCGGCCGGACGGCATCCGGCCGGACGGCCCCCAGGTCCCTGTCCGTCCGATCATGAAACCGCGGAAGTGTGGACGCCGGCCCCGCCGCCACAGCTGCCTGACAACACCATCCACCAGGCGAAGGGACACACGGGCAGGGCGGTCACCCGCCTGCGTGGTGCGGCGCCGCCCAGGGGCGAGGTCGACGGCGGCGGGCGGACGGGTGACTCCACTCCGCCGGGCGCCCGACCGGGCTCCGCAGTCGCGGCCGGGCGCCGCACGGGTCGCGGCGCGACGCCGGCGACCGCCGGCATCAGGAGTTGTGCCTGATGGTCTGCCGGATCCAGCCCGCGTACGCGGGCGCGCTGGTGTAGAGGCCCGGCCCGGCCGAGCACGGGACACCAGGGGTGCCCGGACCCGAGGTCACTCCGATGAGCTCCCACCGCCCGTGTCGGCCCTTCTGGAGCTGCGGCCCGCCGGAGTCCCCGAAGCACGCCATGGCCGCGGGCACGCGGCTGATCGTGCACAGCCGGGTCCGGTCGGCGTATCCGGGGGCGCATTCGGGCTCGGCGCCCCGGCGCGTCCTGAGCTCCCTCAGCCGCTCCGGGAAATCCAGCGCGGTGTCGGAGGTGGTGCCGAATCCCAGGATCCGGGTCGGGGTGCCGGGACGTCCGGCCCGTTCCGCGATCCGGACGGGCTTCTCGGAGACGGGACGGTCCAGGCGGACCAGGGCGATGTCGTCCCTGTTGGCGGCCTTCCCGTCACCGTTCAGGTAGCCGGGGTGCACGAACATCCGCTCGATGGCCCGGACGGTCCCCCCGGACTTCCGGTCCGTGCTGCCGATCCGGACGAGGCCGTCCAGCTGAAGCCCGTCGCCCCGCAGGCAGTGGGCCGCCGTCAGCACCCACCGCGGATCGATCAGCGCGGCTCCGCAGTTTCCGTCGTACAGCCCCTGCTCGGGCGCCGACTCAGGGATCACCGCCATGAACGGGTAGTGCTCCGTCGGCTCGGTCCCGTTGACGATGGCTCCGGCGCCGCCGGCCATCAGCGTGGCGCACGTTGCCACCGCGAGTGCGCCGACCGCGGCCGTGCGGGCCGCCCGGCGGCGGACCGACTTCATGCCGAACATCCAGGGTTCCCTTCCCTCGTACCTCTTGATGGTCCAACCCTGTTCGTTCCGATGCCGGCCGGACCATCCGGCCAGCACCCGGAGACGGTGGGGACACTCCCCCGGACCAGGACGGTGGGAGGCCTCAGTGCGGTCCGCGCCGCAGCGCGTGAAGATCACTGCATCGGCTCCGGGGAGCCGCCGCACACGAAGGAGTGATCACCATGCACGGGCACAGGAAGTCGATCGGCCGGCGAGGACTGCTCGCACTCACGGCGGCGCTCGCCGCCACGGCGGTGGTCGCCCCGGTGGCCTCCGCGGCCCCGTCCCCACCCTTCGTACCCGGCGCGCCCCCCGCAGGCGTCGTACGCTCCCTGGAGCGGGCCGCGCACCCGCTGCGCTCCACGGATCCCGGCGGTTCGACGGCGGACCTGCGGGCGCTGGACGCCATGGTCGGAGGCGCGAGAGTGGTGGGCCTCGGCGAGGCCACGCACGGTTCGCACGAGTTCTTCGCCATGAAGCACCGCGTCTTCCAGTACCTCGTCGAGGAACGCGGCTTCACCACCTTCGCCCTGGAGATGAGCTGGTCGGCCGGGCTCAGGATCGACGAGTACCTCCAGGGCGGCCCCGGCGATCCGCGGCGGATCGCACGGGAGACGCTGGCCGGATCCCCCTGGGAGCGCGAGGAGTTCGTCCGTCTGATCGGCTGGATGCGCGACCACAACAGCCGCCACCCCGACCGCCGGGTCCACTTCATGGGCGACGACCTCGGGGGACCGGAACTCGGCGACCACATCTTCGAACGGGTCCTGTCGTCCGTCGGTACGGCCAGGCCGGAGGCACTGCCCCGGCTCAAGGAGTTGTACGCGGGGCTGCGCCCCTTCGACGACATCTTCGCCCACCTGCGCAAGCCGCTCCCGGAACGCGAGGAGAACGCCGCGCGGGCCCAGGAGGCCCTCGACCTGGTCGCCGGGCACCAGGAGGCCGGTGGCGAGGACTACGCGTGGACCGTGCAGCACGCCCGGAACATCGCGCAGACCTTCGCCTTCGCCACCGTCGACCTCGCGGACCCGGCCTCGGTCACGGCCGCGGAGCGCCTGCGCGACCAGGCCATGGCCGACAACGTGCTGTGGTGGCAGCGCCGGACCGGCCACAGGATGCTGCTGTCCGCCCACAACGGCCACGTCGGCTACCTGTCCACCCATCCCGACATGTACCCGCGCACCCAGGGCACCGTGCTGCGCGACCGCCTGGGCCGCGACTACGCGGCGATCGGCTTCACCTTCGCCGGCGGCTCCTTCCTCACCAAAGACGCCTCCCTCGACGGCGACTGGAAGCCAATCACCGTTCCGGCGGCGCGCCCCGGCATGCACGAGCACACCCTGGACCGGGTCGGGTACCGAGACTTCTACGTAGACCTGCGGGCGGCACCCGCCGAGGCCCGGACCTGGCTCGACCGGCCCCGGCCGGTCTACGACGCCGGTTCGACGTTCACCCCCCACCCCCTGCCCACCCTCGCGATCGGCCGGGCCTACGACGTCCTCGTCCACCTCAACCGGGTCCGGGCGGCCGACAAGCTCTGAACCCCATCCGGCGGCGGCCGGGGGCTGCTCTCGTCAGGAGCGCCCGGCACCAGCACCGGCCGCCCGCTGCCGCACCGCTCGGAAAGGTCCAGGGCACCGCGAAGGCGCCGGGGAGCCGGCGGGAGGGCGGGCGTCTCCCCGGCGAGGGGGCGGCGTCCTCCCGCCGGGTCCGGGCCGTCACACGGCGCCGGAGCCCGGCGGGTGCTCACCCGGCCCGCCGGGCGGGTGGGCCAGCGGCGTGGGCGAGAGGGTGCTGGGCTCCTCCCCCGGCTCCAGCAGCGTGTCGGCCGCGCCCACGATGAGCGGGTCGGGGGTGCCGACCGCCTCCGGGTCCTTGCTGGTGTAGTCGTAGCGCCACAGCAGGCTGCGCATGGCCTCCAGCCGGCCGCGCCGCTTGTCGTTGCTCTTCACCACCGTCCACGGCGCGTGCTCGGTGTCGGTGGCCCGGAACATGTCGACCTTGGCGGCGGTGTAGTCCTCCCACCGGTCCAGCGAGGCCAGGTCGATCGGGGAGAGCTTCCACTGCCGTACCGGGTCGACCTGGCGGATCGCGAACCGGGTGCGCTGCTCCGCCCGGGAGACGGAGAACCAGAACTTCACCACCAGGACGCCGTCCTCGGCGAGGAGGCGTTCGAACACCGGGCACTGGCGCAGGAACAGCCGGTACTCCTCCTCGGAGCAGAAGCCCATCACCCGCTCCACCCCGGCCCGGTTGTACCAGGAGCGGTCGAAGAAGACGATCTCGCCCTTGGCCGGCAGGTGCGCCACGTAGCGCTGGAAGTACCACTGACCGGCCTCCCGCTCGGTGGGCTTCTCCAGGGCCACCACGCGGGCGCCACGGGGGTTGAGCCGCTCGGTGAACCGCTGGATCGTCCCTCCCTTGCCGGCCGCGTCCCGGCCCTCGCAGATGACCACCAGGCGCTGTCCGGTCTCCTTGACCCAGCGCTGGAGCTTGAGCATCTCGATCTGGAGCACCCGCTTGCGCCGCTCGTACTCCTGGCGGCGGAGCTTGTGGTCGTACGGGTAGTTCTCCCGCCAGGTCTGTATCGGCCCGCCCCGCTGGTCGAGCAGCACCGGCTGTTCGGGCCGGCTCTCGTCCACCGTCAGGCCGTCCAGGAGCTCGCCCGTCTCCTCCTCGGGTGCCTCCTTGTCCTCAACGTCTTCCTCAGCCACGCCCACCACCGCTTCCCAGCCGTCGAACCGTCGTTCCCCTCACGGTCCGCAGGTACCCAGCCTGCCGCCGCCCATCGCGGATATCGCCGCCCCTTCAGTCCCGGCGGGCGGCGAGCCGGCAGACGAGGGCGAGTACCCCGGCGGTTCCGGCCGTCGCGGCGGCCAGCGGGAGCCACGGCAGGTGCACCGTGCCGGTGAGGGAACCGGCCACCAGACCGGTCACCGCGTGCCGCGCGGGCGAACCGGTGGCCACCAGGGCCGGCACCGTGACCGCCAGGGTGGCGGCGACCGACCAGCCGGGGGCGGGCAGCAGCGGCCGGGTGCACAGCGCGCCGACGGCCGCGCCGACCAGGACGCAGACCGCCGCGGTGAGCAGGCCCGCGAGCGTCGCGGGCAGCGGCGGGACGACCTGGTGCCGGGCACCGCGCGGCGCGCTGACGGCGGCGATCACGAGGACGGCGGCGGTGCCGAGCACCGCCATGCAGCCGGTGCCGGCGAGGACGGCGGCCAGGTGTGACCGCGCGCGGCCGGACGCCGCCGCGGCGATGTCCCGAGCGGCCGGTGGCTCCTGGTTCAGGCAGACCCGCACCAGCCACGCGGTGACCGGCAGCAGGGCGGCGCAGGTGTACCCGAGGGCACCCAGGACCGGCTCACCGGCGCGCACGCCGACGGCCAGGAACGCCAGGTGGAGCAGTACTGGTGCCAGCCACCGCTGGGAGCGCAGCAGCAGGGCGGGTCTGGTAGCGCACCAGGGCGGTCATCATGGACCCCGCTCCGTCCCGGAGGCGTCGCACACCTGGTGGATGCGCCAGGGCGGGTGGGCGGTGAGCAGTGCGCGCAGCAGTGCGTCGGAGTGGCCGGCCGGGACGGTGAAGGCCACACCGCCGTCCGGGAGGGGCGCGTGCGCCGGTGCGCCCGGCAGCCGTCCGGGAAGCCGCCCGCCCGAGGCCACCACCCGCACCAGGAGCGGCCGGCCGCCCGGGCCGGAGCCGGAGCCCAGGCTCGGACCGGGACCGGGACCGGGACCGGGACCCGGGTCCGCCCCCACACCCACGCCCGCACCCGCACCGGCAGCCGCGCCGAGGGCCGCCCGGACCCGGCCGTCCTCCACCACGAACACCGCCTCGGCCGCCCCGGCGAGCCGTCGCGGGTCGTGGTCGACGAAGACGACCGCCGCGCCCGCCGCGACCCGCTCCCCCACCGCCCGGTCCAGCTCCTCGCGGGCCACGGCGTCCAGGCCGGTCCACGCCTCGTCCAGGACCAGCAGGTCCGGCTCGGCGAGCAGCGCCTGGGCGACGGCGACCTTCTGCCCGCCGCCCTTGGACAGCTCGGGCAGCGGCGTGCGCGCGTGCCCGCCGGCCCCGAACCGCTCCAGCCACCGGGCCGCCCGCGCCGCCGCGACCGGGCCCCGCAGGCCGTGGACGCGGCCGAGGTGGACCAGGTAGTCGTCGACGGTGAGCGGCAGGGTGGCCGGGAAGCGCTCGGGGACGTAGGCGGTGCGGCGCGGCCGGTCGGTGATCCGGCCCGTGGTGGGGGCGTCGACGCCCGCCAGCAGCCGCAGCAGGGTCGATTTGCCGCTGCCGTTGGTGCCCCGGACGCGGACCAAGGCGCCGCCCGGGGGCAGGGCGAGTTCCACGTCGCGCAGCACCCAGGGCCCGCCGCGGTAACGGCGCCCCACGCGGTGGAGGTTCAGCTCTGGGCCGCCTTCTGCGGGGTCTGCTCGCTGGGCCGTACGATCACGAAGCCCTCGCCCCTGAGCATCAGCTGCACCGCCTCGCCGGAGCCGCCCCGGATCATCGAGCCGAGGGACTGCGAGCGGTGCAGCCCGGTGTCCAGGTGCGCGCTCCAGCCGACGACGGCGTCCGTGTCGACGTACACCGGCTGGTTGGTGGTGACCGGGATGACGACGGGGGCGCCCTCGCAGATCACGGCGAGCTTGCCGTAGCCGGTGAAGACACTGTTGAACAGGCCGCCGCCGGTGATGCCGGCGCCCTTCACCGTCCTGATCTCGTACGAGAGGGTGGCGTCGAAGCACAGGACGTTGCGGCCGTTGACGGTGAGCGCGTCGCCCTGCTCGATGTCGACGATGAAGCAGTTCTGCGCCTCGTGCGCGAACCACGCCTCGCCCTGGCCGCGCACGGCCATCAGCGGCAGGCCCTCGCCGGTGACGGCCCGCTTGAGCATGCCGCCCAGGCCCTGCCCCTTCCGTTCGAACTGGAGGTTCCCCCGGTAGGCGATCATCGATCCCTGGCGTGCGTGCATCTCGCCGTTGACCGCGTACTTCACGGACTTGGCGTTCTGCAGGGCCATACCCGGCACGGTCGCCTGGTGAGCCATGTTCTCGGACGCGAACAGATCACTCTTCATTGCGGCATCGTCGCCCGGAACCCTCCATTCCGCCAAGATCCGCCGGGACCGGGCTGCCGGTGGCCGCCGCTGCCGGCCGGTCGGCGGCCGGCTGGCAGACTGGCCGGGTGAGCAGCGACGGCACCCCGCAGTTCGTCCTCCCGCTCGTCGTACGGGTGGAGAAGGACGCCCCACCCACCCGTACCGACGCGCTGGAGACCGCGGCGCGCGCCGTGCCGGCGATCCTCTCGGACGAGCGGTCGGCCGGCTCGGGCGAGTGGGCCGACGCGGTGCGCTCCTGGCAGGACGCCCGGATCCGCAAGGTGGTGCGGCGGGCACGCGGCGCGGAGTGGCGGCGGGCGACGCGGTTGCCGGGCATCACCGTCACCGGGGGCACGGCCGAGGTGCGGGTCTTCCCGCCGGTGCCGCTGGACGGCTGGCCCAAGGAGCTGTCCCGGCTCCAGGTGTCGGGCACGGAGCTGGACGATCCCGCCGAGCCCCCGGTGCCTCCTGGGGGGACCGCCGTGCTGTGGCTCAACCGGGAGCTCGCCATGTCGACCGGCAAGGAGATGGCGCAGGTCGGCCACGGCGCCCATCTGCTGTGGTGGGCGATGGAGCGGGAGGACCGGGAGGCGTGGCGGAAGGCCGGCTTCCCGCTCGTGGTGCGGTCCCCGCGCCCGGAAAAGTGGGCCGAACTGGTCGGAAGCGGCCTGCCGGTGGTGCGGGACGCGGGCTTCACCGAGGTCGCGCCGGGATCGTGCACGGTGGTGGCCGACTTCCCGACCTGGGCCTGAACGCCTCCGGTCGGATATACGTACCTCCCAGTACCGCCAAGTAGGCTGACCGGCCGGCCGGTGGCCGGTTGATCGCAGCGCGGTAAGGCATCGGCTCGGGAGGCACTTTGTTGCGACGGATCAACGGCACGGCACTCATCATCGCGGCACTGGTGGCCACGGTCGGCGCTCTCGCGTTCCCGGTCTGGTCCTACCCCGACCGCTCGGGAACCGGGCAGGCCAACCTCAACGCCTCCTCCGTGGCGACCCAGTGGGGACCGCTGTCGGCGACGGACCGCGACTTCCTGGTGAAGGTCCGCCTGGCCGGCCTGTGGGAGCTGCCGGCCGGTCAGCAGGCCATCGAACGCGCGCCCAGCCAGGCCATCAAGGACGCCGGCGACCACCTCGTGGTGGGCCACGCCGACCTGGACCAGCGGGCCCGGGACGTGGCGGCGAAACTGGGCGTGGAGCTGCCCAACCAGCCCTCCGAGCAGCAACAGGGCTGGTTGCGGGAGCTGTCGGCGGCCAGTGGTGAGGAGTACGAGCGGAAATTCGCCAATCTGCTGCGCAACGCGCACGGGAAGGTCTTCGCGCTCGTCGCCGAGGTGCGGCACACCACCCGCAACGCGCTGATACGCCAGCTCGCCACCGACGCCAACCAGACGGTGCTGGACCACATCACCATGCTGGAGGCGACCGGGCTGGTCGACTTCGACGCGATAGCCAACGAGGCGGCGGGGCGGGCGACCGCCAGTCCCTCGGGCCCGCCGGCGCCGAACGGCAATCTGCCGCCCGCGCCCTCGCCCGCGGTGCCGACGGGCACGGACCAGCAGTTCACGTCCCGGCCGTCGACGCAGCCGGGCCCGCCGACGGCGATCAACACCGACCGCCCGTAACCTCAAATCAACCTCTGAACCGTCCCCGCCGGGGGTTGATCGCCCCCCGGCCGGGCCATCACCCCCCTGCGAACGACCGGACGAGGGGGGGACGGGACATGACCGAGCTGGGGACGGGGATCGGCTGGCGCCCGGAGATGGCCGACGCGGTGGAGGCACTGCCCGGGCTGGACTGGGTGGAGGTGGTCGCGGAGAACATCTGCGCGGGCCACCTCCCCGATGCGCTGCGGCGGCTGCGCGCGCGGGGCGTGACGGTCGTGCCGCACGGCGTCTCGCTGGGACTGGGCGGCGCGGACCGGCCGGACGAGGGCCGGCTGGCCGGGCTGGCGGAGACGGCGCTGGCGCTGGGGGCGCCGATGGTGACCGAGCACATCGCGTTCGTACGGGCCGGGGGGCCGCTCACCGCCTCACCCGCGCTGGAGGCGGGCCACCTGCTGCCGGTCCCCCGCACCTGGGACGCGCTGGAGGTGCTCTGCGAGAACGTGCGGATCGCGCAGGAGGCGCTGCCGGTGCCGCTGGCCCTGGAGAACATCGCGGCCCTGATCTCCTGGCCCGACGAGGAGCTGACGGAGGGCCGCTTCCTGGCGGAGCTGGTGGCCCGCACCGGGGTGCGGCTGCTCGTCGACGTCGCCAACCTGCACACCAACCGGGTGAACCGGGGCGAGGACCCGGCCCGCGCGCTGGACGAACTGCCCCTCGACGCCCTCGCGTACGTGCACGTGGCGGGCGGTGTGGAACGCGACGGCGTGTGGCACGACAGCCACGCCCACCCGGTTCCCCGGCCGGTCCTGGACATCCTGGCCGACCTCGCCTCGCGGACGGACCCGCCGGGCGTCCTGCTGGAGCGGGACGACGACTTCCCGCCGGTGCGGGAACTGGCCGCCGAGCTCACGGCGATCCGTGACACGGTCGCCTCGGCCGCCGGCCGGGCGGCGCGGCCCGGCGCCGGGGCGCCCCTCACCCGGCCACCCGCCCGCGCCGCCGCCGCTTCCGCGGGGGCGCGCGAGCGGCTGGGGCTGGCCCAGGCCGCGCTGCTGTCGGCGCTGGTGGCCGGTACCCCGGCGCCCGAGGGCTTCGACCACCGGCGGCTGGGCGTGCAGAGCCGGGCGCTCGCCGGCAAGCGGGCCGGGATCGTGGCCAAGGTGGCGCCCGAACTGCCCGGGATCCTCGGAGAGGGCTACCGCGCCGCCTTCCTCTCGTACGCCGCCCGCCGTCCCCTGCGCGGTGGCCACCGGCGCGACGCGCTGGACTTCGCCGAGCACCTGCTGGCCGCCGGGCAGCCCGCCGACCGTGCCGCCAGGCGACGGCTCGACCTGTGGTGGCGCGAGCGCGCCGGTGCGCGGCCGCCGCGCCGGGCCACCCGACTGGTGCGCGGGGCCCGGGCCGCACTGACACGCGGGTGACACCCCGGCCCGGGGCCGCCCGATCGGATCGGGGACTCGACACCGGGCTCTTGTCCGGCCCGAGGGCCGAGCCGGGAGACGGCGAAGGAGGCGGGAGCGGCGACGCGGTCGATCACGGCGGTGGGGCGCGACGGCGGGCCGTGGCCGGAGGGCCGGCGGGGGTGGGCCGGGCAGGGCCCGCGCCGGCGCGGTGCCGCCGTTCGGGAGCCGGGGCGATGTCCGGCTCGACCTGCTGGGCCGCGTTCTGGCCGGCGCCGCGCGGCAGCGGCCGCGTGATGCGCGAACGGGGCCCGGTGAGCTGCCCAGGCGCTGGTCCCGGCGGCCGAGCGGGACGCGGCCACGCCCGAGGAGGGGGGCGGTGGCTGGGCGGCATGGTGCCGGTGACCGGGGAGGCCGGTGCGCACGGCGGCGCGGGCGGCGCGAACGACCGCGGCGGCGGCCACTTGGAGGACCGCTGTGGCGTGGGGTGACGCCGGTGCGGCGCGCGTCGTGCGCGCCGCACCCGGAGCCGGACCCGGTGTCGCTGGAGCGGCGGCCGGCCGGTGGCCGGGGCGGGCTGCCCGGGCAGCCGTCCGCCGTCTGATCTTCCGGGCCGAGGGTGGCCGGCCTCAGGCCAGGCCGGCCACCAGGTCCGCGACCGACTTGCGGCGGCCCGTGTAGAACGGGACCTCCTCGCGAACGTGCATACGGGCCTCGGAGGCGCGCAGGTGGCGCATCAGGTCCACGATCCGGTACAGCTCGTCCGCCTCGAAGGCGAGGATCCACTCGTAGTCGCCGAGCGAGAAGGAGGCGACGGTGTTGGCGCGGACGTCGGGGTAGCCGCGGGCCATCTTGCCGTGGTCGGCGAGCATCCGCCGCCGGTCCTCGTCCGGCAGCAGGTACCAGTCGTAGGAGCGGACGAACGGGTAGACGCTGACGTAGTCGCGCGGCGTCTCGTCGGCCAGGAAGGCCGGGATGTGCGACCGGTTGAACTCGGCGGGGCGGTGCAGGGCCATGTTGGACCAGACCGGCTCCAGCGAGCGGCCGAGCCGGGTGCGGCGGAAGAGGTTGTACGCCTCCTGGAGCGCGTCCGAGGTCTCGGCGTGCCACCAGATCATGAGGTCGGCGTCGGCCCGCAGCCCGGACACGTCGTACGTGCCGCGCACGGTGATGTCCTTGGCGGCGAGCTGGTCGAACAGCTCCTGGACCTCGTCGGCGTAACCGGCCCGGTCCTCGGGCAGTACATCGCGCAGCTTGAAGACGGACCACAGGGTGTAGCGGATGACCTCGTTGAGGTCCTTCGCCTTCTTACCGGCGTTCGGGATCTTTTCGGGCGCACTCATAGGGCTATTCTCGCCCCTCGGTCCGGGTGCCCCGCGCCAGGGTCGGCGTGGCGAGGATCTCGTCCGCCGCGCGCCGGCCGCTCGCCACGCAGGCGGGGATGCCGACCCCCTCGTACACCGCGCCGCACACCCGCAGACCGGGCAGCCCGGCGACGGCGTCCTGGATGCGCCGGACCCGGGCGAGGTGCCCGACCGGGTACTGCGGCAGGCCGCCGGTCCACCGGGTGACCTCGGTGGCGACGGGCCTGGCGGACAGCCCGGTGGCGGCGGCGAGGTCGGCCAGGGACACGGCGACGAGGTCGGCGTCCTCGCGGCCCAGGTACTCCTCGTCGCCGTACCGGCCGACGGAGGTGCGCAGGACGACCAGGTCGGGCGAGCCGTCCGCGACCCACTGCCACTTCTGCGACGAGAAGGTCGAGGCCTTGATGGTGCGGCCGTCCACCGGCGGCACCAGGAAGCCGGAACCGGCGGGCAGCGCCCGGGCGTCGGCGCGGCGGAAGGCCAGCGTGACCAGGGCCATGGAGGCGTACTCGACGCCGGCGAGCCCGGCGGCGGCGGCCGGTGACTCGGCGGCCAGCAGCGCGGCGGCGGGCCCGGCGGGTGTCGCGACGACGACCGCGTCGGCGTGGAGCGTCTCGTCCTCGGTGCGGACCTGCCAGCCGTCGGGGCGGCGGACCAGGCCGCCGACGGGGGTCCGGGTGCGGATCCGCCCGCCGTGGGCGGTGATCGCGTCGGCGACGGCGAGCGGGAGCCGGCCGACACCGCCCTCGATGCCCATGAAGGCGGGGCCGGTCTGCGGCTGCCCGTTCCGCTGGGCCCGCTGGACGGCCCGTACGGCCTCGGTCAGGGTGCCGTGGGCGCGGACGGCGTCGAAGAGCCTGGGCACGGCGGCCCGCATCGAGATCCGGTAGGCGTCACCCGCGTACACCCCGCCGAGGAGGGGTTCCACGAGCCGGTCGACGACCTCGCGGCCGAAGCGGCCGGCGACGTACGCGCCGACGGCGACGTCGTCGTCGGCGACCGCGTCGGGCGGCAGGTCGGTCTCCCGCGCGACGCGGGCCAGGCCCTCGGCGGACAGCAGCCCGGCGACCGCGTCGGGGCTGCCGGGGACGCCCATGACGTGTCCCTGGGGCATCGGCCGCAGGGCGTCGCGGGTCCAGATGGCGGCCGTCGTGGTGGCGGGCGGCTGGAGCAGGTCGCCGAGCCCCACGGCCCGGGCCAGGTCCACCGCCTCGGGGCGGCGGGCCAGCATCGACTCGGCGCCCAGGTCGACCCGGACGCCCGCGATCTCGCCGGCGCGGAGCTTCCCGCCGAGCCGGTCGGTGGCTTCCAGGACGGTGACGCGCCACCCTGCGGTGACCAGCCGGTGAGCGGCGGCGAGACCGGCGATGCCGCCGCCGATGACGACGGCACGGCCGCCGTGGGGGGTTTCCGCGTTCATGGCTCCACTCTCTCAAACGCCGTTCCGAGTCCCGACCGTGACCGGTTCGGAACCGCGCACCGGCAACCCCGCCCCCGGGCCCGTGCGTCCAACCGGCATCGGTCATCACGTCCCCGGGGGGATCATGCGCACACCACACACGTCCGCGGCGGTACTGCTCGCCGCCTCACTCGCGCTCGCCGGCTGCGGCGGCGCGGCCGACAGCGGCGCGTCGGCCGACCACGGCGGCAAGGGACCGGCTGCCCGGGAAGCGGCCACCGGACCGGGCTGGGCGCCGCCCACGGCCGCCGGGGGCGGCGGGACGCCGGCGGCGCCCGGCGCGCCCGCGAGCAGGAAGCCGGCCGTCGCGCCGCAGCACGTCGTCCGTACCGCCGAGCTCTCCATGGAGGTCCGGGACGTTACCGCGGCGCTGGCCGGGGCCCGTACCGCGGTGGAGGACGCCGGCGGTCACGTCGCCGACGAGTCGACGCGGCGCGTCGACGACGAGCGGATGACCTCGCGGATCGTGCTGCGGGTGCCGCAGGCCGCGTACGACCGGGTGCTCCGGGAGCTGGCGGGCGGCGGGAAGCTGCTGTCGCGCACGGCGGACGCCCGGGACGTCACCGACCAGGTCGTCGACGTGGAGAGCCGGATCGCCTCGCAGCGGGCCAGTGTCGCGCGGGTGCGCGAGCTGATGGACCGGGCGACGAGGCTGAGCGACGTGGTCACCCTGGAGGGCGAGCTGAGCAGCCGTCAGGCGGCCCTGGAGTCGCTGCTGGCGCAGCAGGCGTCGCTCAAGGACCGTACGGCGCTGGCGACGGTCACGCTGCTGCTGAGCGAGCCCGGGAAGCGGGCGGTGGAGCGGGAGGAGGAGGGCCCGGACGTCCTGGACGCGCTGGGCGGCGGCTGGCAGGCGCTGGTGACGACGGCCACCTGGGTCGGGATCGCGCTGGCGGCGCTCGCCCCCTGGGCGGCGGTGGCGCTGGTGGGCTACGTGGTGTGGCGGTGGCTGGTGCGGCCGAGGTGGCCGAAGCGTTCCGGGTCGGACACCGCCGGGACGTAGCGTGGTCCGCATGGGACAGCAACGACTGGTGGTCATCGGCGGTGACGCGGCGGGCATGTCCGCCGCGTCACAGGCCCGCAGGCTCAAGAGCCCGGACGAGCTGGAGATCGTCGCCTTCGAGCGCGGGCACTTCACCTCGTACTCCGCGTGCGGGATCCCGTACTGGGTCGGTGGCGACGTGGAGGAACGGGACCGGCTGGTCGCGCGCACGCCCGAGCAGCACCGCGCCCGCGCCATCGACGTACGGCTGCGCACGGAGGTGACCGAACTCGACCCGGACGGGCAGCGGGTGCGCGCCCGGGACCTGGAGTCGGGGCGCGAGACGTGGACGGGCTACGACCGGCTGGTGGTGGCGACCGGCGCCCGGCCGGTTCGCCCGCCGCTGCCGGGCATCGACGCGCCGGGCGTGCACGGCGTGCAGACCCTGGACGACGGCCAGGCGCTGCTGGACTCCCTGGCGGGTACGCGCGGGCGGCGCGCGGTGGTGGTGGGCGCGGGCTACATCGGCGTGGAGATGGCCGAGGCGCTGCTGAAACGGGGCTACGAGGTGACCGTGCTCAACCGGGGTGAGCAGCCGATGTCCACCCTCGACCCGGACATGGGCCGGCTGGTGCACCGCGCGATGGACGGGCTGGGCATCACCACGGTCGGCGGCGCCGAGGTCACCAAGGTCCTCACGGGCGCCGACGGGCGGGTGCGGGCGGTGGCGACCGAGGACGGCGAGTACCCGGCGGACGTCGTCGTCCTGGGCATGGGCGTCGAGCCGGAGACCACCCTCGCCCGCGCGGCGGGGCTGCCGGTCGGCGAGTACGGCGGGCTGCTCACCGACCTGTCGATGCGGGTGCGCGGCCAGGAGGACATCTGGGCGGGCGGCGACTGCGTCGAGGTGCTGGACCTGGTCTCGGGCCGCGAACGGCACGTCCCGCTGGGTACCCACGCCAACAAGCACGGCCAGGTGATCGGCGCCAACGTGGGCGGCGGGTACGGCACCTTCCCCGGTGTGGTCGGCACGGCGGTGAGCAAGGTCTGCTCGCTGGAGATCGCCCGCACCGGGCTGCGCGAGAAGGACGCCCACCAGGTGGGCCTGCGGTTCGTCGCGGTGACGACCGAGTCGACCAGCCGCGCCGGGTACTACCCCGGGGCGGCGCCGATGACGGTCAAGATGCTCGCCGAACGCCGCACGGGCCGGCTGCTGGGGTGTCAGATCGTGGGCCGCGAGGGCGCGGCGAAGCGGGTGGACATCGCCGCGGTGGCGCTGACGGCCGGCATGACCGTGGAGCAGGTCACCGCGCTCGACCTGGGCTACGCCCCGCCGTTCTCGCCGGTCTGGGACCCGGTCCAGGTGGCGGCCCGCAAGGCGGTGGCGGCGGTACGGGAGGCGGGGGCGTAGCGGAGGGACCGCCCCGGCGCCGCCCCGCGCGGGGCGGCCCTTCCGCCGGGACGGCGCGCGTCAGGAGGCCGTGGCCCCGGTTCAGCGGGCGGTGCGCGTGTGGACGTACTCCACCAGGCGGGTCAGGGCGTCCGGGTCGGTGGTGGGCAGCACGCCGTGGCCGAGGTTGAAGATGTGGCCCTCCAGGCCGGCCGCGGCGTCCAGGACCTCGCGGGTCTTGGTCTCGACCGCCTCGGGGGTGGAGAAGAGCACCGCGGGATCCAGGTTGCCCTGGAGCGCCTTGCCGGGGCCGACGCGGCGGGCCGCCTCGTCCAGCGGTACGCGCCAGTCGACGCCCACCACGTCGGCGCCCGCCTCGCCCATCAGGCCCAGCAGCTCGCCGGTACCGACGCCGAAGTGGATGCGCGGGACGCCGTAGCCGGCGACCGCGTCGAAGACCTTCGCCGAAGCGGGCATGACCGAGCGGCGGTAGTCGGCGGGGGCCAGGGCGCCCACCCAGGAGTCGAAGAGCTGCACCGCGGAGGCGCCGGCCTCGATCTGGACCTTGAGGAAGGCGGCGGTGATGTCGGCGAGCCGGTCCAGCAGGTCCGCCCAGAGCCCGGGGTCGCCGTACATGAGGGCCTTGGTGTGCTCGTGGTTGCGGGACGGGCCGCCCTCCACGAGGTAGCTCGCCAGGGTGAAGGGCGCGCCGGCGAAACCGATCAGCGGGGTGGCGCCGAGCTCACCGGTGAGCATGCCGATGGCCTCGGTGACGTAGGCGACGTCCTCGGGGCTGAGGTCGCGCAGCCGCTCCAGGTCCTCGCGGCGGCGAATCGGTTCGGCGACGACCGGCCCGACGCCGGGCTTGATGTCGAGGTCGATGCCGATGGCCTTGAGGGGCACGACGATGTCGCTGAAGTAGATGGCGGCGTCGACCTTGTGCCGCCGCACGGGCTGCAGGGTGATCTCGGTGACCAGCTCGGGCCGCATGCACGACTCGAGCATGGGGATGCCCTCGCGGACCTTCAGGTACTCGGGCAGCGAGCGCCCCGCCTGCCGCATGAACCACACCGGGGTGTGCGGCACGGGCTCGCGCCGGCAGGCCTTGAGAAAGGCGGAGTCGTACGTCTTCGGCTGCTGGCCCGTGGGGCGGTCGTTGGCACTCACGCCCAGAATCTTCGCACGCGGGGACAAGCGGCTTGGCCCGTGCCGGGTGTCCCTCCCCGCGCGGGGCCCCGCTTCCGCCTACTCTTCCCCGCATGGCTGCGGCTCAGGGACAGTTTTCCGATCATTCCGACGGTGCCGACGACACGGACAGCAGGGAGGACTCCTCCGTCCCGCCGGCCTTCAGGCTGGCGGTCGACGCGCTGCGCGGGGCGCGGCCGCGGCCGGAGGTCGAGATCGAGGCGACCCGCCCGCCGCAGCGGCTCGCCCCGTACGCGTACGCCCTGGAGGCCGCGGTGGTCGAGGGCGAGGAGGACCTGGCCGACGGCCGGCTCATCCTGCTGCACGACCCGGCCGGCCACGACGCCTGGCAGGGCACCTTCCGGCTGGTGACGCTGGTCCGGGCGGAGCTGGAGCCGGAGATGGCGGCCGACCCGCTGCTGCCGGAGGTGTGCTGGTCCTGGCTGACCGGCGCGCTGGAGGCTCGCGGGCTGCACTACGGGGAGGCCGGCGGCACCGTCACCCGCGCGGGGTCCCACTACTTCGGTGGGCTCGCGGAGCGCAGGCCGGCGACGCAGATCGAGATCCGCGCGTCCTGGACGCCGCGCGAGGGCCGTGGCGGGGCGCCGGACACGGCGGCGCACCTGGCGTCCTGGTGCGACCTGCTGTGCCAGGTCGCCGGCCTGCCACCGTCACAGCCGGGCCCGGCTGACCCGGCCGCGAACGGCGGCGTGGTCTCCCTGCCGCAACGCCGGGGCCCGCAGCACCCCTGAGGCGCCCGTCGCCCCCTGTCTGTCCGCTCCCCGCCCGGGTGGTGCGCCCCGGCGGGTGATCCCGGGCCGCCGGCGCCGTCGTCGGCCTCCCGATCCGGTGGCCCTCCGGGCACGGGAGGGGCCCGCCGCGGTGGTCCGCCGCACGGAAACCTCGCCCCGTGGGCGGCGTCGTGGCGCCACCGAGTGTCGGTGCCGGAGCCGGTACCCGGGCGGGACCCGGGGCGGCTGCCCGGCACGTCGCCCCACCGGGCGGCGTCGGGCGTTCCAGGAGAGTGCCGCCCGACACCTCTCGGGGCCGCGCTCCCCCGCGCGTGACGGGGTGCGAGGCGGCCGGGCCACCGCTGGCCGGGCCGGCCCACCGGGCCCTGGACAGGTGGGCGCGCCCCCGCGCCGCTGCCGCCGCCCACTTCCCCGCGCCCGGGGGGACGGGCCGCCGGCTCCGCGTCCGGCCAGGCGTACGTCCCCCCGGCGGGACGAAGGTGGTGGCGAGTGCCGTACCCCGTCCGGGTGGCGTCCCGGTGGCCGCACCCACGGGCCGCCGCGCGCCCCGGGCGGCCCCCGCGCCACCCGCCCCCCGGTGTACGGGGTCGCACACGCGACCGCTCGCCGCGCCGTCCGCCGTGTCACCCGGCCGGCCGCACCCGCCGTGCCGGGGCGGACCGGCGGCGGTGGGCGCCGGGACGGGCCGAGGACACCCGCCCGGACCTGGCCGCGTCCGGTGCTCAGGGGGCCAGCCGGGCCCGTAGGCTGCCCGGCGGGGCGGGCCGGAAGCCGCTTCGCGCCCGGTCCCTGCCACCGCCCGGTCGGGTGATCCCCGCGCCCGGATGGCCACCGCGCGCGCCCGGCGCTTCCTGGGGCGCTCGTAGGATGATCGATCACCCGTCCGAATTGCCCCAATTGTTACTCACCAAATCGTGATCTTTCTCTAAAGGCGGACGGTTGGCCTGCCGAAGAGGTGTGTGACCCTTCAAACACGGTTCCCCCCGGCTTCTTCCCCCGAGCCGGCTGTGTCCCGCACCTTCCCAGGAGGCCTGGTGTCCGTTCTCCTCGAGCAGCCCGCAAGCCTGGTCGCCTACCGCCCGAACAAGCCGACGGCCATGGTCGTCGTGGCCGACCCGCGCGTCCGCTCCACCGTGACCCGCCACTTGTGGGCTCTCGGAGTGCGTGACGTGATCGAGGCGTCGTCCATCGCGGAGGCTCGCCCCCGCGTCGGCAATCCGCGCGACATCTGCGTTGCCGACGTCCACCTGCCCGACGGTTCCGGGCTGACCCTGCTGTCCGAGACCCGCGCCGCGGGATGGCCCAACGGCCTGGCCCTCTCGGCGGCCGACGACATCGGCGCCGTGCGCAACGCCCTCGCGGGCGGCGTCAAGGGCTATGTCGTCACCGGTACGCGTACGAACATCGGCCACCCCACCCGCCCCGGCGCCGCCCCCATCGGCGCCGCGGCGGCCCGTCTGCACCGCCGCCCCCCGGGTGCCCCGAGCCACCCGGGTGGCTACCGCGAACTGTCCGGACGTGAGGTGGAGGTGCTCAGGCTGGTCGCCGAAGGCCAGTCCAACAAGGCGATCGGCGTCTCCATGGGCCTGTCCGCGCTGACCGTCAAGAGCCACCTCGCCCGTATCGCCCGCAAGCTCGGCACCGGTGACCGGGCCGGAATGGTCGCCGTAGCACTCCGTACGGGAATCATCCACTGACCGGTATCCACCACATCCGCGCCCGTCGACGGAACGTTCCGTCGGCGGGCGCCCGCCGTTCACGGATACCCTTGACAGGTGACCGACGCCCAAGAGACCGCAGCCGAGACAGTACTGCGCACCACCGGGGGCGGCCCTCCGGACGACGGCGTCGCAGGCGTCGCAGTCGACGGGACGCCGATCCCCCTGCTGGAGCCGCGTGACGGTATCCCGCCCGTGGTGGCCGACGAGCATTCCCTCGCCGAGGTGACCGCCGCGTTCGCGGCCGGCACCGGACCCGTCGCCGTGGACGCCGAACGGGCCTCGGGCTACCGCTACGGCCAGCGGGCCTATCTGGTGCAGCTGCGCCGCGAGGGCGCGGGCACCGCGCTGATCGACCCCGTGGGCTGCCCGGACCTGTCCGGGCTCGGCGAGGCCCTGGCCGACGCCGAATGGATCCTGCACGCCGCCACTCAGGACCTGCCGTGCCTGCGCGAAATAGGCATGGTCCCCACCCGGATCTTCGACACCGAGCTGGCCGGCCGGCTGGCGGGCTTCCCCCGCGTGGGCCTGGGCGCCATGGTGGAGTCCGTCCTGAACTACGCCCTGGAGAAGGGCCACTCCGCGGTGGACTGGTCCACCCGTCCGCTGCCCGAGCCCTGGCTCCGGTACGCCGCGCTGGACGTCGAGCTCCTCGTCGACCTGCGTGACGCGCTGGAGGAGGAGCTGGACCGGCAGGGCAAGCTGGACTGGGCGCACCAGGAGTTCCACGCCATCGCCTCGGCTCCGCCGCCGCCACCGCGCAAGGACCCCTGGCGCCGCACCTCGGGGATGCACAAGGTGCGCCGCCGCCGCCAGATGGCCGTGGTGCGGGAGCTGTGGACCGCCCGCGACAGGATCGCCCAGCGCCGTGACGTGTCGCCCGGCAAGGTGCTCAGCGACGCCGCCGTCGTCGAGGCCGCCCTCGCGCTGCCGCCCAATGTGCACGCGCTGACCGCGCTGCCCGGGTTCGGGTCCCGGATGGGGCGCCGGCAGCTGGAGCAGTGGCAGGCCACGATCGACCGGGCCAGGGCGCTGCCGGAGTCCGAGCTGCCGCAGCCGGGCCAGCCGGTGACGGGCCCGCCGCCGCCGCGCGCGTGGGCGGAGAAGGACCCGGTGGCGGCGGCCCGGCTCTCGGCGGCCCGTACGGCGGTCTCCGCGCTGGCCGAGACGCTGAACATGCCGCAGGAGAACCTGATCACGCCGGACACGGTGCGCCGGGTGTGCTGGGAGCCGCCGGAGGAGGCGACGGCCGAGGCCGTGGCGGAGGCGCTCGCCGGGCACGGCGCGCGGCCCTGGCAGGTCGAACAGGTCACACCGGTCCTGGTGGCCGCGCTGAGGGCGGCCGGAGGCTGACACGAAGGGGTAACCCCTTCCGCAGTTCCGGACGTGTGACCTTCGACGCTCCGGGCGGGGGGACTGTGCAGTCTGGTTACCCACAAGTAGCATGGGCCCCGCAAGCGCGCGCTCGGCCGCGTGCCCGCAGCAGTGCCACCCCGCACCCTGGAGGAGAGCCATCGTGCCTCGTACCGTCAGGGACGTCGTCTTCGTCGACGGCGTCCGCACCCCGTTCGGCAAGGCGGGCCCGAAGGGCATCTACCACGAGACCCGCGCCGACGATCTCGTCGTGAAGGCGATCCGGGAGCTGCTGCGCCGCAACCCGGACCTCGACCCCGCGAAGATCGACGAGGTCGCCATCGCGGCGACCACGCAGATCGGCGACCAGGGCCTGACCCTGGGCCGTACGGCGGGCATCCTCGCCGGCCTGCCGCAGTCCGTGCCCGGCTACTCCATCGACCGCATGTGCGCGGGCGCGCTGACCGCCGTGACCTCGGTCGCCGGTTCCATCGCCTTCGGCGCGTACGACGCCGTGATCGCCGGTGGTGTCGAGCACATGGGCCGCCACCCCATGGGTGAGGGCGTCGACCCCAACCCGCGCTTCGTCAGCGAGAAGCTGGTCGACGAGTCCGCCCTGTTCATGGGGATGACCGCGGAGAACCTGCACGACCGCTACCCGCACATCACCAAGCAGCGCGCCGACGAGTACGCCGTGCGCTCCCAGGAGAAGGCCGCCAAGGCGTACGCCAACGGCAAGATCCAGCAGGACCTGGTGCCGGTGTCGGTGCGCCGCACCAGCCCGGAGGCCGGCGAGACCGGCTGGGGCCTGGTCACCGCCGACGAGCCGATGCGCCCGGGCACCACCCTGGAGTCGCTGGCCAACCTCAAGACGCCGTTCCGCGCGCACGGGCGGGTCACCGCCGGTAACGCCGCCGGCCTCAACGACGGCGCCACGGCCTCGATCATCGCCTCCGAGGACTTCGCGCGCGAGAACGGCCTGCCGGTCAAGATGCGCCTGGTCTCCTACGCCTTCGCGGGCGTCGAGCCCGAGGTGATGGGCTACGGCCCCATCCCGGCCACCGAGAAGGCCCTCGCCAAGGCCGGCCTGTCGATCGAGGACATCAACCTCTTCGAGATCAACGAGGCGTTCGCCGTCCAGGTCCTGGCGTTCCTGGACCACTACGGCATCGCCGACGACGACGCGCGCGTCAACCAGTACGGCGGTGCCATCGCCTTCGGCCACCCGCTGGCCTCCTCCGGCGTGCGTCTGATGACGCAGCTCGCCCGGCAGTTCGAGGAGCAGCCGGAGGTCCGCTACGGCCTGACCACCATGTGCGTCGGCTTCGGCATGGGCGCGACGGTCATCTGGGAGAACCCCAACCACAAGGACGCCGGAGGCAGCAAGTGAGCACCACCGCTGAGCTTCTGAAGGGTGCGGCTGAGCTGTTCCCGGACGAGGTCGTCACCCAGGCGCACGTACGCCACTTCGAGCTGCCCGCCGGTGCGGGCCGGTTCGCGCTGATCACGCTGGACAACGGCCTGGACCACACCAAGCCGACCACCTTCGGACCGCAGTCGCTGGCGAACCTCAACGCCGCAGTGGACCAGGTCGAGAAGGAGGCGTCCGAGGGCACGGTCGTCGGCGTCGGCATCACCGGCAAGCCGTTCATCTTCGCCGTCGGCGCCGACCTCAAGGGTGTCGAGCTGCTGAAGCGGCACGAGGACGCGCTGGCCATCGGCAAGGGCGGCCACGACGTCTTCAAGCGGCTGTCGGGCCTGGCCGTGCCCACCTTCGCCTACTACAACGGCGCGGCGATGGGCGGCGGTGTCGAGGTCGGTCTGCACTGCACCTACCGCACCGTCTCCAAGGCACTGCCGGCGTTCTCCCTGCCCGAGGTCTTCCTCGGCCTGGTCCCGGGCTGGGGCGGCTGCACGATCCTGCCCAACCTGATCGGCGCCGACCGCGCCGTCTCGGTGATCATCGAGAACTCGCTCAACCAGAACAAGCAGCTCAAGGGCGCCCAGGTGCACGAGCTGGGCATCGCCGACGCGATCTTCGAGGGCGCCGACTTCCTGGAGCAGTCGCTGCACTGGACCGCGGCCGTCCTCAAGGGCGAGATCGTGGTGGAGCGTCCCGAGGTCGACCGCGGTGAGGCGTGGGACCAGGCCGTCGCGCGCGGCCGGTTCATCGCCGACTCCAAGGTGCACGGCGCGGCCCCGGCCGCGTACCGCGCCCTGGACATCATCGAGGCCGCCAAGGACGGGGACCTGCAGAAGGGCTTCGACGCCGAGGACACCGCGCTGGCCGACCTGATCATGGGCGGCGAGCTGCGCTCCGGCATCTACGCCTTCAACCTGGTGCAGAAGCGCGCCAAGCGCCCGGCCGGCGCCCCGGACAAGAGCCTGGCGCGCCCGGTCTCCAAGGTCGGCGTCGTCGGCGCCGGTCTGATGGCCTCCCAGGTCGCGCTGCTCTTCCTGCGCCGCCTGGAGGTCCCGGTCGTCCTCACGGACATCGACCAGGAGCGCGTCGACAAGGGTGTGGGCTACGTCCACTCCGAGATCGACAAGCTGCTCGGCAAGGGCCGCATCGACCAGGACAAGGCCAACCGGCTCAAGGGCCTGGTCTCCGGTGTGCTGGACAAGGCCCAGGGCTTCGCCGACGCGGACTTCATCATCGAGGCCGTGTTCGAGGAGATGTCGGTCAAGCAGAAGGTGTTCGCCGAGGTCGAGGCGGTCGCCCCGGCCCACGCGGTACTGGCCACCAACACCTCGTCCCTCTCGGTCACCGAGATGGCGTCCAAGCTCCAGCACCCGGAGCGCGTGGTCGGCTTCCACTTCTTCAACCCGGTCGCGGTGCTGCCGCTGCTGGAGATCGTCCGCGGTGAGCGCACCGACGACGCTTCGCTGGCCACCGCGTTCGGCGTGGCCAGGAAGCTGAAGAAGACGGCGGTCCTGGTGAAGGACGCCCCGGCGTTCGTCGTCAACCGCATCCTCACCCGCTTCATGGGCGAGATCCAGAACGTCATCGACGAGGGCACCCCGGTGGCCACCGCCGAGAGGGCCGTCGAGCCGCTCGGGCTGCCGATGTCCCCGCTGGTGCTGCTGGAGCTGGTCGGCCCGGCGATCGGTCTGCACGTCTCGGAGACGCTGAACCGGTCCTTCCCGGACCGCTTCACGGTCTCCCCGAACCTCAAGGCGGTCGTGGAGGCGGGCAAGCGCGGCTTCTACGTCTACGACTCGGGCAAGCCCGAGCTGGACCCGGAGGTCGCGGCACTGCTGAAGCAGGGCGACGTCGTGCTGACCGAGGAGCAGGTGCGCGAGCGCGTCCTGGACGCGGTGGCGCAGGAGATCGGCCTGATGCTGGACGAGGGTGTCGTCGCCGAGGCGCAGGACATCGACCTGTGCCTGATCACGGGCGCCGGCTGGCCCTTCCACCTGGGCGGCATCACGCCGTACCTGGACCGCGAGGGCGTCTCCGAGCGGGTGAACGGCAAGCGGTTCCTGCCGCGGGGCGTGGCGAGCGTCCCCGCGTAGCGGCCGGGCGCAGCACGGCGGTGCCGGACGGGCCGTACGGGATTCCTCCCGTACGGCCCGTCCGGCGTTCCGGGGCCCGCCGTGCCCCGTCCGGCCCGCTCAGGGGGCCTCGGTGCCGGTCGGTACGTTGCGGCGGCCCAGCCGGCTGTGCGCGCGGCCGTAGACGAAGTACACGACGACACCGATGGCCATCCAGATGCCGAACCGCAGCCAGGTCTCCGCGGGCAGGTTCAGCATCAGCCACAGCGACGCGGCCACCGAGGCGATGGGCAGCCACGGCACCAGCGGGGTGCGGAAGGCGCGCGGCAGGTCGGGGCGGGTGCGGCGCAGGATGATGACGCCGAGCGCGACGACCACGAAGGCGAACAGGGTGCCGATGTTCACCAGCGTCGCCAGTTCACTGATGCTGGTGAAGCCCGCGATGATCGCGATCAGCACGCCGAGCAGGACCGTGGCCCGGTACGGGGTCTTGAACTGGGGGTGCACCCGGGAGAAGAAGCGGGGCAGCAGGCCGTCCCGGCTCATGGCGAAGAACACCCGCGTCTGTCCCAGCAGCAGGATCATGCACACGGTGGTGAGGCCGACGGCGGCGCCGAAGCTGATGACGCCCGCGTAGAAGGGGTGTCCGGTGGCCTTGAAGGCATCGGCGAGCGGGGCGTCCACGGAGAGCTGGCTGTAGTGCTGCATACCGGTGACGACGACGGACACCGCGACGTACAGCAGGGTGCAGATGAACAGCGAGCCGAGGATGCCGCGCGGCATGTCGCGCTGCGGGAGCCTGGTCTCCTCGGCCGCCGTCGCCACGATGTCGAAGCCGATGAAGGCGAAGAAGACCACGGAGGCCGCGGTGAAGATGCCCATGACGCCGAAGTTCGTCGGCGCGTAGCCGAAGAGCACCTGGACCAGGGGCGAGTCCAGGCTGGTCCCGGCCGGCTGGGCCACGGCGGGCGGGATGAAGGGGTCGTAGTTGGCGCCCTTGATGAAGAAGGCGCCGGCCACGATCACGATCAGGACGACCGTGACCTTGATGAGCACGACGATGGCGGTGACCCGGGCCGAGAGCTTCATGCCGAGCACCAGGATGGCGGTCAGCGCGAGCACCAGCAGGAAGGCCAGCAGGTCGAACCCGAAGCCCCCGGTCTCGCTGGTGCCGGACAGCCCCTGCGGCAGGTGCCAGCCGACGTTGTCCATCAGCGATCTGACGTAGCCCGACCATCCGACGGCGACCACCGCCGTGCCGAGCGCGAACTCCAGGACGAGGTCCCAGCCGATGATCCAGGCCGGAAGTTCACCCAGGGAGGCGTACGAGAAGGTGTACGCGGACCCGGCCACCGGCACCGTCGAGGCGAACTCGGCGTAGCAGAGGGCGGCCAGCGCGCACACCACGCCGGCGGCGACGAAGGCCAGCGCGGTGGCGGGCCCGGCCGTCTCCTTGGCCACCTTGCCGGTCAGGACGAAGATGCCGGTGCCGATGATCACACCGACACCGAAGACGGTCAGATCGAGCGCGGAGAGGGACTTCTTGAGCGCGTGCTCCGGCTCCTCGGTGTCCTGGATGGACTGCTCGACCGTTTTCGTCCGGAAGACGCCGTTGCCGCCTGCCGGGCCTGTCTGTGTGCTCACCGCTGCACCTCCGCTTGTGGTCCGGTCCATGATCGGGACGCGAAGCGGTCCGCCGGCGACCGATACGGGTGGGTTTCACGCGAACGGACCGGAGGGACCACCCTTACAGGGTGACCCTCCGGCCCGTCCCGCACACGTAGGGTGAACCGTTAGCGTGGCGGTGCGGCGGCCGGGTGGCGGCCGCGGCCGGTCAGTCGCGGACGCGTTCCGCCCGGGCCGCCTCCGGGTAGCGGCCCTCCTCGTACCTGCCGTCCAGCTTGGAGACCAGGCCGGTGACCTGGCGGGCGATGTCGGGGGCGGTGAGCCCGATCTCGGCCATGACCTCCTTGCGGGAGGCGTGGTCCAGGAAGCGCGGCGGGATGCCGAAGTCGCGCAGTGGTACGTCGACGCCGGCGTCGCGCAGCGCCTGGGCGACGGCGCAGCCGACGCCCCCGACGCGGCCGTTGTCCTCCACCGTGACGACCACCCGGTGGCGGTCCGCGAGCGGCGCCATCGCCTCGTCGACCGGCTTGACCCAGCGGGGGTCCACGACGGTGGTGGAGATGCCCTGCTGGTCCAGCAGGTCGGCGATCTCCAGGCACATCGGGGCGAGCGCCCCCACCGAGACGAGCAGCACGTCCGGCCGGTCGGCGCCGGACTCGCGCAGGACGTCCATGCCGCCGATCCGGCCCACCGCCTCGACGGCCGGGCCGACCGCGCCCTTGGAGTAGCGCACGACGGTCGGCGCGTCGTCCACCTCGACGGCCTCGCGCAGCTGGGCGCGTACCTGGTCGGCGTCGCGCGGCGCGGCGATCCTGATACCGGGCACGACCTGGAGGATCGACATGTCCCACATGCCGTTGTGGGAGGCGCCGTCGGTGCCGGTGATGCCCGCCCGGTCCAGTACGAAGGTCACGCCGCACTTGTGCAGGGCGACGTCCATCAGGACCTGGTCGAAGGCGCGGTTGAGGAAGGTGGCGTACACCGCGAAGACCGGGTGCAGGCCGCCGGTGGCGAGGCCGGCCGCGGAGACCGCGCCGTGCTGCTCGGCGATGCCCACGTCGTACACCCGGTCGGGGAAGACCTTGGCGAACCGGTCCAGGCCGACCGGCTGGAGCATGGCGGCGGTGATGGCGACGATGTCCTCGCGCTCGTGGCCGAGCTCGACCATCTCGTCGGCGAAGACGCCGGTCCAGTCGGCGCCGGAGGAGGCGATCGGCAGGCCGGTGTCCGGGTGGATCTTGCCGACGGCGTGGAAGCGGTCGGCCTCGTCGGCGAGGGCGGGCTGGTAGCCGCGGCCCTTCTCGGTGAGGCAGTGCACGATGACCGGGCCGCCGAACCGCTTGGCGCGCTGGAGGGCGGACTCGACGGCCTCGATGTCGTGGCCGTCGATCGGGCCGACGTACTTCAGGCCGAGGTCCTCGAACATGCCCTGCGGGGCGATGAAGTCCTTCAGCCCCTTCTTGGCGCCGTGCAGCGTCTCGTACAGCGGCCTTCCGACGACCGGGGTGCGGTCGAGGATCTCCTTGGTACGGGTCAGGAAGCGCTCGTAGCCGTCGGTGGTGCGCAGGGTGGCGAGGTGGTTGGCGAGGCCGCCGATGGTGGGCGCGTAGGAGCGCTCGTTGTCGTTCACGACGATGACGAGCGGGCGGTCCTTGGCGTCGGCGATGTTGTTCAGCGCCTCCCAGGCCATGCCGCCGGTGAGCGCGCCGTCACCGATGACCGCGACGACGTGGTCGTCCCTGCCCAGCACCTCGTTGGCCTTGGCCAGGCCGTCGGCCCAGCCGAGCACGGTCGAGGCGTGGCTGTTCTCGATGACGTCGTGCTCGGACTCGGCACGCGCCGGGTAGCCGGACAGGCCGCCCTTCATCTTCAGCCGGGAGAAGTCCTGGCGGCCGGTGAGCAGCTTGTGGACGTAGCTCTGGTGGCCGGTGTCCCAGAGGATCTTGTCCTTGGGGGACTCGAACACCCGGTGCAGGGCGATGGTCAGCTCGACCACACCGAGGTTGGGGCCGAGGTGGCCGCCCGTCTTGGAGACGGCCTCCACGAGAAAGGACCGGATCTCCGCGGCCAGCTGGTCCAGCTGCTCCGGCGAGAGCCGGTCGAGATCGCGCGGGCCCGTGATACGGGACAGCAGAGCCACCCGTGCCTCCTTGCGTATTGAGCTGGTCGAGCTGCCGATTTGGTCGAGTCTAATGTTCCGCCCGGGACGGTGGTCATACGGGCGGTGGGTTCCACGTCATGTCACTGGCTCAGACGCACGGGCGCCCGGCGCCGGTTCAGCGGCGCCGGGCACCGACGGTGTGACGCGGATCCCGTCGACTCCCGTACGGACCGGGCCGGGCCGGGGAGCGCGCGCCCCCGGCCCGGCCGGCAGGGACCTCGCTAGGCGCGGCCCGCGGTCTTCTGCGTACGGCGGGAGACCGAGTCGATCACGACGGCGGCCAGCAGCACCGCACCGGTGATCATGTACTGGATCTCGTTGGCCATTCCGATCATGTTCAGGCCCTGCTGGATCGACTGGATCACGATCATGCCGAGCAGCGCGGACCACACCTTGCCGCGGCCGCCGAAGAGGCTGGTACCGCCGATGACGGCCGCCGCGATGACCAGCATCAGGGTGTTGCCGCTGCCCAGGGACTTCGTGGCGCCGCCGGACAGGCTGGCCACGAACAGGCCGCCGAAGGCGGCGAGCATGCCGGACAGGCCGAAGACGACGATCCGGACCCGGTCGACGTCGATGCCGGCGCGGCGGGCGGCCTCGGCGTTGCCGCCGACGGCGAAGACCTTGCGGCCGAAGGTGGTGCGGCGGGCGACGAAGTCGGCCACGACCAGCACGGTGAGGAAGAGGACCAGGGCCAGCGGCAGGCCGCGGGCACCGGCGGGCTCGTTGAGGACGTAGGCGACGACGAAGCACAGGACCGCGACGACACCCGTGCGCAGCACGATCTCGCCGACCGGGCGGGCGGGCAGGGCGGCGGCCCTGCGGCGCTTGCTGTCCAGCAGCAGCGACCCGGCGTAGGCGAGGACGGCGACCAGGGCGAGGCCGTAGGCGGCGGCCTTGTCCTCGAAGTAGTACGCGGTCAGGTTCTCCACGATGCTGCCCGAAGGGGCGTTGATGGAGCCTTCCTTGCCCATCATCCAGATCTGCAGGCCGCTCCAGCCGAGGAAGCCGGCGAGGGTGACGACGAACGCCGGGACGCCGATCTTGGCGAAGAAGAAGCCGTGCAGCAGGCCGATGAGCAGACCGCTGAGGACGGCGATCAGCACGGAGGTCCAGTCGCCCCAGCCGTTGCTGACGTTGAGCACGGCCCATACGGCCGCGCCGACGCCGGCGACCGAGCCGACCGACAGGTCGATCTCGCCGAGGATCAGGACGAAGACGATGCCGACGGCCATGATGCCGAGGCCGGAGCTGTAGACGGCGATGTTGGCGACGGAGCTGGCGGAGAGGAAGTTGCCGTTCTGGGCCTGGAAGACGATCGCGATGACGATCAGGCCGAGGACGACCGGCAGGGAGCCCAGCTCACCGCCGCGCACCTTGCGGGTGAACTCGGTCCAGTAGCCCTTGAGGCCCTCCTCGCGCACCAGCAGGCGCGGGTCGACGGCCGGGACGGGGGCCGCGGACTGCGCGCCGTCCCGCTGGTCGCCGGGGGCGGGGGTCTTGGTGAGGTCGCTCACTTCGCGTCCTCCTTCGTGGCCGTGCGTGCCTGGCGGCGGGTGACGGCGTTGTCCGTGGCGCCGGTGATGGCGGCGATGATCTCTTCGTGGGTGGTGTCCTTCACACGGAAGACACCGTTGTTGCGGCCCAGGCGCAGCACCGCGACCCGGTCCGCCACGGCGCGCACGTCGGCCATGTTGTGGCTGATGAGGATGACGCCGTGGCCGCGCTCGCGCAGCCGCTCGACCAGGTCGAGGACCTGGGCGGTCTGCTCGACGCCGAGGGCGGCGGTCGGCTCGTCCAGGATGACGATCTTCGGGTCGCCGATCAGGGCCCGGGCGATGGCCACGACCTGGCGCTGGCCGCCGGAGAGGGCGGCGACCGGGATGCGGACGCTGGGGATGCGGATGGACAGGGTGTCCAGCAGCTCCTTGGCGCGCTTCTCCATGGCGATCTCGTCCAGGACGGAGGACCTGCCCAGTTCGCTGCCGAGGAAGAGGTTGGCGACGACGTCGAGGTTGTCGCAGAGCGCCAGGTCCTGGTAGACGGTGGCGACGCCGAGCTCCTGGGCGTCGTTGGGCCGCTGGACGCGGACCGCTCGGCCCTCCCACTCGATGGTGCCTTCGTCGATGGGGTGGACACCCGAAATGGTCTTGACGAGCGTCGACTTGCCGGCGCCGTTGTCGCCGACCAGGGCGACCACCTCACCGGCGTGGATCTCCAGGTCTACATCGGTGAGCGCCTGGACGGCGCCGAACCGCTTGGAGACTCCGCGCAACGCCAGCACGGGCGTAGCGGACACGTGAATCATCTCCTTCGCCGCCTGTCCGGCGGGGATGGGTGGTGCGTGAGCACAGGGGGTGCGGGGAAGTCCGGCGCCCGGCCCGCGGGCGCGGGTGCGGGGCGCGGGCGGGGCGCGGGCGGGGCGGGCGCCGGACCGGTACGGGACGGCCGGGAAGGGCGGCCCGTCCTGCGGCGGGTTACTGGATGCCCGCCGCCGCGCAGGCCGCCTTGTACTCGGCCGTGCAGATCTCGGTGGCCTTGTAGACCTTGTCCATGACGATCGTGTCGGCGATGTTCTCCCGGGTCACGATCTGCGCGTCGTACAGCATCGCCGGGATGCCCTTGAACTCGCCGGACAGGCTGGTGACCTTGGCCGGGGTCAGCGCGTCGATCTTCTCGCCCTTGAGCAGGCGGACCGCTATCTCGGCGGTCGTCTCGGCCTCCGGCTTGATCTGCTTGTAGATCGTGAAGGCCTGGTCGCCCTTGAGGATGCGCTGCAGGCCGGCCAGCTCGGCGTCCTGGCCGCCGACCGGGACCTTGATGCCCTGCTTCTTCAGGGCGGTGATGATGCCGCCGGCCATGCCGTCGTTGGCCGAGTAGACGCCCTGGAAGCCGTCCTTGCCCAGGGAGTCGATGGCGGCGCCCATCTTCTTGTTGGCCTCGTCGGGCGACCAGTCCGGGATGTCCTGCTCGTAGACGACCTTCTTGACCTGCTTGTCCAGGACGCCGTGGGCGCCCTTCTTGAACAGCGGGGCGTTGGGGTCGGTCGGCGAGCCGTTGATCATGACGACGTCGCTCTCCTCGGCCTTGGCGCCCAGCGCCTTGACCAGGGCCTCGCCCTGGAGGCGGCCGATCTTCTCGTTGTCGTAGCTGACGTACGCGGAGATCGGGCCCTCGGCGAGGCGGTCGTACGCGACGACCTTCACGCCCTGCTTGTCGGCCTGCTGCACCCAGGACTTGGTGGCCTTGTAGTCCACCGCGTCGAGGATGATCACCTTGACGCCCTGGGTGACCAGCGCGTCGAACTGCTTCTTCTGGGTCTCGGTGTCCTGTGCGGCGTTGTTGTACTGGACCTCGCAGTCCCCGCACAGCGCCTTGATCTTCGCCTCGATGATGGGGCGGTCGAACGTCTCGTAGCGGGTCGTCTTGTTCTCCGGCAGCAGCAGACCGATGGTCTTGCCGTCGCCCCCGCCGCCACCGGCGGTGTCACCGTCGCCGGCCTTGCCACAGGCGGCGAGGGTCGCGGCCATGGACACCGCGGCGGCGCCTATGACGACGCGACGCGTCATTGCGTTCATATGGGTTGCCTCCCTGACGAGGCCGCGACGTTGCGGCCGAGGTGGCTGGAAGTCAACTCGGCGCCCACGTCGTCGTCAAGGAGTAAATCCTTAACGAGATGACAACGGTGCCATCCGTTATCTAAGTGAACGCATGCGTGGCCGACGGCAGCGAGCTCCCCAGGAGGGTGGAATCACCCATTTCGCTCAGTACGAGAGCGAGCGCGCCCAGCACCTCGGCACGGTGGCCCAAGGCCCCGGGAGCGACCGAGAGCTGCCGGGCGGCGCTGGGGATGGCGTAGCGGGAGACCGACTCGCGGATGGGCGCGAGCACCAACTCGCCGGCCTCCGCCAGGTCGCCGCCGAGCACGACGCGGCTGGGGTTGAGGAGGTTGCACAGGTTGGCCACCCCGCTGCCGATGTGGCGGCCCACGTCGGCGACCACCCGGCGGCAGCCCGGGTCGCCGTCCCTGGCCAGCCGCACCACCCGTTCCATGGTGAGGTCGGAGCCGTGGCTGGGCTGGAGCAGCGGCAGGACGTAGCGGGCGGCGGTGAAGGTCTCCAGGCAGCCCCGGTTGCCGCAGCGGCAGACCGGGCCCGACTCGTCCAGGGTGATGTGGCCGATCTCGCCCGCGGTGCCGCCCGGGCCCCGGTAGATCTGCCCGTCGATCACCAGGCCGGCGCCCACCCCGCTGGCCACCTTGATGTACGCGAGGTCCTTCACCCCGCGTCCGCCACCCCAGACCAGCTCCCCGAGCGCGCCGAGGTTGGCGTCGTTGTCGACGTACACCGGCACGCCGAGGCGGCCGGCCAGCTCCTCACTGGGGTTGATGCCGCTCCAGCCAGGCAGGATCGAGGTGGAGCCCAGCGTGCCGGAGGAGACGTCGATGGGACCGGGCACGCCCAGACCCACGCCGACCACCTTGTCCTGGCCGATTCCGATGGCCGCGATCAGCCGCTTGACCAGGTGTTCCGCCCGTCCGAAGCCCTCGGCCGACGAGGCGTCGACATCCAGCGGCTCGGATTCCTCGGCGAGCACCTGGTGAGCCAGGTTGCCGATGGCGACCCGCAGGTGGGTGTGGCCGAAGTCGACCCCGATGACGATGCCGGCGTCCCCGCTGAGCGAGACGCTGCGCGCCCGGCGGCCACCGGCGGAGGTGGGGGTGACCTCGACCGTCCCGCCGTCCTTCAGCTCCCGGACGATGTTGGAGACCGTGGCCGCGGAGAGGCCGGTCGCCCTGGCGATCTCCGCCTGGGTGAGCGACCCGGCCATGCGCACGGCACGTACCACCCGCTCGAGGTTGGCCCGATGCAGAGATGTCTGCGACCCCGGAGTCTCCATCGACTCACTCACTCCTGCCGTTCTCTCCAACATGTGAACTCTAAGGGGAGCCTTTTGGGTTGGTCCCCGTCAAGACCTTGAGCGTTGCGGTCCTCCGATGAGCGCCACATATGCGGAGATTAGGGATGTATACCGACAGGGCAGACGGAAACCGCCCACCGGCCGGATCTCTCTCCCGGCCGGGGGCGGCCCTCTCCCGCGCGCGCCCGCGTCGCTCGGTGTCCTACTTCAGCGCCCCCGCCGTGAGCCCGGAGACCACCTGCCGCTGGAAGACGATGTAGGCGGCCAGCACCGGCAGCATCGCGATGACCAGGCCGGCGAACAGGCCCGAGTAGTCCCCCTTGTACGTCTGGCTGGTGGACAGCTCCACCAGGCCCTGGGCCAGCACCCGCTTGTCCGGGTCGGTGTTCAGCACCGTCGGCAGCATGTACTGGTTCCACTGACCCAGGAAGTTGAAGATGCCCACGCTGATCAGGCCCGGCCTGGCCAGCGGCAGCATCACCTGGAAGAAGGTCCGGGTGTGCGAGGCGCCGTCGAGGACGGCGGCCTCGGCGATGCTGGACGGCAGCGTCCGGAAGAACGAGGTCAGGAAGAAGACGGTGAAGGGCAGCGAGTAGGCGATGTAGACCAGGATCAGGCCGTGGATGGTGTTGAGCAGGCCGGTGTTGTCCATCACGAAGAACAGCGGCACCAGGGCCAGCATCACCGGAAAGCTCATCCCCCCGACGAACAGGAAGTAGACGAACCGGTTCCCGGGGAAGTCGAAGCGGGCCAGGACGTAGGCCGCCATCGAGCCGAACAGCAGGGTGCCCAGGAGCGATCCTGCCACCACCACCACGGTGTTCATGAAGTACTCGCTCATATGCGCTTCGGTCCACGCCCGGGACCAGTTCTCGACGTGCAGCGCGTCGGGCAGCCCCCAGGGTTCCTCGAAGATGCCGCGGTCGGTCTTGAACGACGACATCACCGCCCACAGCAGCGGCAGCACGACCATGAAGGCCCACAGGACCAGCATCCCGTGCGAGAACACATTGAGGACGGCCCCCTCGCCCTCCTCGCGGCGCCCGGGGCCGGCCGCGCCGGAGGGGGCACCGGCGGGACGCGGCCCGGGCGGGGCCGCCGGGTCCTCGCTGCCGGCCGGGGGCAGGTCGGTGGTCTTCATCAGAACTCCAGCCGCTCGCGCCGGCCCACCCGCATCACCACGGCCGCGAAGGCCAAGGTGACGACGAGCAGGGCGACACCGATCGTGGTCGCGTAGGCCGCCTGGCCGTCGCGGAACGCCGCCTGGTACACGTACAGCGGCAGTACCGTCGTCGCGTAGTCCGGTCCACCGGGGCCCACGGACATGATGTGGACGACGGCGAAGGACTCGGCGCCCAGCGCCAGGATGCCCATGTAGACCCAGCCCGACTGGACCGTGTCCCACAGCAGGGGCAGCGTGACGCGGAAGAACGTGGTGAACCGGCTCGCGCCGTCCAGCAGCGCCGCTTCGTAGAAGTCCCTCGGGATGGAGGCCATACCGGCCGAGAACAGCACCACGAAGAAGCCGACCGTGCTCCAGACGAGCACCGCCATGATGCACCAGAGGGCGAGGTCGGGGTCCCCGAGCCAGTTGGGCTGGACGCTTCCCAGGCCCACCGACCGCAGGGTGCCGTTGATCAGGCCCTGCGCCGGGTCGTAGGCGAACTGGAAGAGGATCGCGACGATGGCGATGGACAGCACCTGCGGGAAGAAATAGGCGATCTTGTAGAAGCCCGAGCCCCGGACCCCGGCGACGGCGGCGCCCTCGCCGCGCCGCCGTCCACCCACATTGATCATGAAGGCGAAGAAGAGGGCCAGGCCGAGCGTCACCAGGGGCAGCAGCAGCACCAGCAGCACACTGTGCTGGAGGGATTTCCAGAAGACGTCGTCCTGGAGCATCTTCGTGTAGTTGTCGAATCCCACCATCGTGAATTCCGGACTCAGACCGGTCCAGTCCGTGAACGAGTAGTAGATGGACTGGACGAAGGGCCAGATGACGAAAACGGCGTACAACGCCATCGGCACCGCCAGGAAACCCGCGATGAACCGGTATTTACCGTGCTGCATCGTGACCGACTCCGCCCTTCCCGCGCCGCCGCCGCCGGTGACGTGCCATCACTTCTGGTGCTTGAAGTGCTTGATGGACGAATCCTTCGCCGTGTCGTCGGCGAATCGCTGGATCTTCCTGATGGTCTCCGCGGGTGTCGCCCGGCCGGCCATCATCTCGCCGATGCCGGCGACACCGATCTGCTCCTTCTGGAGCTTCACGTACCAGTCCTGCATCCTCGGGTTGAGCACGTTCCCGCCGGCCTTCTCCAGGGCGGCGACCGCGGACTTCAGGCCGTCCGACAGCTCGATGCCGTCCGTGCCTCCGTCGAAGGCGGTCAGCGACTTGGTGCTGGTGGTGAAGCTGCGCGAGGACGCCTCGCTGAGCATGATGCGGAGCTGCTCCATGCCGCCCTCGGGGTTGCCGGCCCTCGCCGGGACGATGAAGGGCTCACCACCGGAGGCCCAGAGGGTGCCGAAGGGCAGCTTGTCGGAGGCGTCGAGGCTGGAGGGGGCGCCCACCGACAGTTCGAAGTCCTCGGGGATGAACCGCGCCTCCTCGTTCTCCACCCAGGAGCCGTTGGGGATGAACAGCGCCTTGCCCCGGGCCCAGGCGCCCTGGGAGCCGCGGTGGTCCAGGCCGGGCGTGCCGGGCAGGATGTAGCCCTTGCGGTAGAGCTCGTAGTACGCCTCGAAGGCGGCCTTCACCGCCGGGTGCTGCCACGCCTTCGGCTCCAGGTTGTCGATCGCGTCCAGCACCTCGGCGCCACCGATCTTGCCGATGAAGGGGTAGAGCGAGAAGGGGATGTAGTACGGGTGCTTGCCCGGGTACGTCCAGCCCGCGATGCCCTTCCTCTTCGCCTTCTCGCACAGCGCGAGCATCTCGTCCCAGGTCTCGGGGTACGTGGCGTCGAGTTTCGCCAGCGCGGTCCGGGAGTACCACACCCCGTAGACCGTGTAGGCGTAGTACATGATCCAGACGGGGGCGCCGTCGAACTGGCCCATCTCGACGATGCCGGGGCGCAGCGTGTCGCGCACCTTCCTGGCCGGGTCGTCGACGGAGGGCGCGTCGAGCAGCGGGGTGAGGTCGGTGAGCTGCTTCTTGCCGACCAGGACGCCCATGTCCATCTGCTGGGCACCGGAGTTGTCGATCAGGTCCGGCGGGGTGCCGCCGTTGAAGCGGGGCTGGAGGACGGACTGGATCTTCTGGGTCTTGGCGAACTTGACGGTGGCCTTGGGGTAGGTCTTCTCGTAGACGGCCTTGGCGTCCTCGGCGTACCGGGTGCCGAAGCCACCGTCGAAGATGACCATCTCCATCGGCGCGGTCTCGTTCACGCCGAGCGGGTTCTTGGTGGTCTTCTTGCCCTTCTCGGCCTTGGTCCCGCTGTTCCCGCCGCCGCCGCTCGCGCAGGCGGACAGGAAGCCCAGGCCCGGGAGGGCGATCGCGCCGAGCGCCGCGGAGCGCTTCATCAGGGCCCGGCGGCCCAGGCCGGCACGCGCACCCGCCCCGTGCTGCCGGGTCTCGTCGGTGCGGGCCTCGTCGGTGCTGCCCTCGGTGTCGCGGGCGGAGGTGGATCCCATGCTCAAGTCCTCGCCTTCTCCAGGACTCAGGCGGTGTACCGGTCACCCGTCCTGCTCGCCTGAGGCGAAGGGCCCCGCCACCGCTGTCATTTGCCGCTCGGATCGGTCGTGCACGGTCGCAGTGGAACGGAACTGTATGCCGGGTGGGTGATACTCCGTGGCTCCCCCGCCGTCCCCGTCCCTCCGGTGCCGGGCCACCGTGAGGAAAACGGCCGCGCCGGACGCGACAGGTATAGTCCACTTCCCGTCAACTGGGCAAGATCGAAAGCAACTTCGGGCAGCAGTCTTTCCCGAGTTGAGACCTCACGGAAATACCGGGTGGCCAGGTCGGCCTTTTGTCGTCGTCCCGATCGGCAGAATGACTGAATCCGTTCTTCCCGCACCGCCAACAGCCTTGACACCGTTTGCCACTCACCTCCCTACTGGTCCTGCGCAGTTGCACTGACAACGTTGTCCACGGCGCTTCGGCGGGAGGCAGGACACGGATGCGGCCCAGACCCAGACCCGGACCAGGAGCACGACCAGGAGCAGAATCAGGACCCGGACCCGGACCACGGCCCATGCGGCGCTCGGTACCGGGCGGGCGCCCGGCGGCCACGCCGGGCGCCCGCACCGGGCCCCGTGCCCGGTGCCCCCGTACGGCCGCCCTGGTGGCGGCCGTCGGCCTGCTCGTGGCGGCCCTGCCGTCGGTCGCCTCGGCGCTGCCGGCCCGGCCGGCGGCCCCCGCGGCCGGGTTCAGCTCGTCGTTCGAGACCGACGAGGCCCAGCCGGACTGGCGTGACACCGTCGAGACCGGCCCCGACGGGCGCGAGCGGGCCTCCGGCGTGGACGGCGGCTTCGCCACCGGGATACCCGGCAATGTGACCGACACGGTGACGGTGGTGCGCGCCAGCGGTGAGAACGCCGGCGCCGGGGAGACCAAGGAGAACCTGGTCGACCTCCAGCCCACCACCAAGTGGCTCACCTTCTCCCCCACCGCCTGGGCCGAGTTCGAGCTGGTGGAACCGCTCAAGGTGGTGACCTACGCGCTCACCTCCGCCAATGACGCCGCCCCGCGCGACCCCAGGGACTGGACGCTCAAGGGTTCCGCCGACGGTACGCGGTGGCACGTTCTGGACACCCGCGAGGACCAGGCGTTCACCAAGCGCTTCGAGACCAGGTCGTACAGCTTCGCCGGTACGACGCCCTATGCCCACTACCGGCTGGAGATCACCCGCAACAACGGCGCCGCCGACATCACCCAGCTCGCGGACGTCCAGTTCGCGGTCGGCGACACCTCCGTACCCGTCCCCGCCACCATGCGCTCCCACGTCGACCGGGGGCCCGGCGGGTCCCCGACCACCAAGGCGAACGCCGGGTTCACCGGCAAGCGGGCGCTGCGGTACGCCGGCAGGCACCGCCCGGACGGGCGGGCCTACTCGTACAACAAGGTCTTCGACGTCGACACGGCCGTGCTCCGCGACACCGAGCTGTCCTACCGGGTCTTCCCGGCCATGCCGGAGTCGGATCCCGGCTACCCGGCCACCCATGTCGCCGTGGACCTGGCCTTCACCGACGGCACCTATCTCAGTGAGCTGGGCGCGTCGGACAGCCACGGCGGGGCGCTGACCCCGCGGGGCCAGGGCGCGGCCAAGCGGCTCTACGTCAACCAGTGGAACCAGGTCACCGCCGCCATCGGCACCGTCGCGGCCGGCCGGACCGTGGACCGGGTCCTGGTGGCGTACGACTCGCCGAAGGGCCCGGCGGCGTTCCAGGGCTGGCTCGACGACATCGTGCTGGAGCGGAAGGCTCCGGAGCAGTCGCCCGCCCGGCCCTCGGACCACGTCTCCACCGTGCGCGGCACCCACTCCAGCGGGTCGTTCTCACGCGGCAACACCTTCCCCGCGACGGCCGTACCGCACGGATTCAACTTCTGGACGCCGGTGACCAACGCCGCCTCCAAGAGCTGGCTGTACGAGTACGCCCGCGCCAACAACGCGGACAACCTGCCCACCGTGCAGGCCTTCAGCGCCAGCCATGAGCCCAGCCCCTGGATGGGTGACCGCCAGACCTTCCAGCTCATGCCGTCGGCGGCACCCGGCGTGCCGCCCACCGGGCGGGCCGAGCGCGCGCTGGCCTTCCGCCACGAGAAGGAGACGGCCAGGGCGCACCACTACGGCGTCACCTTCGAGAACGGGCTGCGGGCCGAGATCGCCCCCGCCGACCACGCGGCGATGATGCGGTTCACCTTTCCGGGCGCCGACGCCTCGGTGGTCTTCGACAACATCACCGACGAGGGCGGCCTGACCCTGGATCCGGCGACCGGCTCCTTCACCGGTTTCTCGGACGTCAGGAGCGGCCTGTCGACCGGCGCCACCCGGATGTTCGTGTACGGCGTCTTCGACGCGCCGGTCACCGGCTCCGCGTCGGCGGGCGTCCGGGGCCACCTGCGCTTCGACGCGGGCGCGGACCGCACGGTGACCCTGCGCATGGCGACCTCGCTGATCGGCGTGGACCAGGCCAGGGCGAACCTGGCCGCCGAGATCCCGGCGGGCACCCGGTTCGAGCGGGTCCGGCAGCGGGCGCAGGACGCCTGGGACCGGATCCTCGGCCGCGTCCGGGTGGAGGGCGCCACCCGCGACCAGCTGGTGACGCTGTACTCCGGCCTGTACCGGCTCTACCTGTACCCCAACTCGGGTTTCGAGCGGGTGCGGGGGAAGAACCGGTACGCCAGCCCCTTCTCGCCGCGGACCGGTCCGGACACGCCCACCCGTACCGGGGCCGAGATCGTCGACGGTGAGGTGTACGTCAACAACGGCTTCTGGGACACCTACCGCACGACCTGGCCCGCCTACGCGTTCCTGACGCCCCGCGGGGCGGGGAGGCTGGTGGACGGCTTCGTCCAGCAGTACAAGGACGGTGGCTGGATCTCCCGCTGGTCGTCACCCGGCTACGCCGACCTGATGACCGGTACCTCCTCCGACGTGGCGTTCGCCGACGCGTACGTCAAGGGCGTGGACTTCGACGCGGAGGCGGCGTACGAGGCGGCCCTGAAGAACGCGACGGTGGTGCCGCCGGGCAAGGGCGTGGGCCGCAAGGGCATGGAGACCTCCCCGTTCCTCGGCTACGCCTCGACCGAGACCCATGAGGGGCTGTCCTGGTCCCTGGAGGGTTACCTCAACGACTACGGGCTGTCGAGGATGGCCGACGCCCTCCACCGCGGGACCGGGAAGGCGCGTTACCAGGAGGAGGCCGCGTACTTCCGCAACCGGGCCCGCGGCTATGTGGCGCTCTTCGACTCGGCGGCGGGCTTCTTCCAGGGCCGTGACCGGCGGGGCCAGTGGCGGGTGCCCAGCGAGCGGTACGACCCGAGGGTGTGGGGCTACGACTACACCGAGACCAACGGCTGGGGGTACGCCTTCACCGCCCCGCAGGACAGCCGGGGCCTGGCCAACCTCTACGGCGGCCGCGCCGGTCTGGGCCGCAAGCTCGACACCTACTTCGCCACCCCGGAGACCGCGAGCCCCGAGTTCGTGGGCTCCTACGGCAGCGTCATCCATGAGATGACCGAGGCCAGGGACGTACGGATGGGCATGTACGGCCACTCCAACCAGGTCGCCCACCACGTTCCGTACATGTACAACGCGGCCTCGCAGCCGTGGAAGACGCAGCAGAAGGTGCGCGAGGTGCTGTCCCGCCTCTACACCGGCAGCGAGATCGGCCAGGGCTACCACGGGGACGAGGACAACGGCGAGCAGTCCGCCTGGTACCTCTTCTCGGCGCTGGGCTTCTATCCGCTGGTGATGGGCAGCGGGGAGTACGCCGTCGGGTCACCGCTGTTCACCAGGGCGACCGTACGTCTCGACAACGGCCGCACGCTCGTGGTCGAGGCCCCGGACAACAGCGCGGACAACGTCTACGTCCAGGGGCTGAGGGTCAACGGCCGGGCCTGGAACTCCACCGCCCTGCCCCACGCGCTGATCGCGCGCGGCGGCACCCTGGAGTTCGACATGGGCCCCAGGCCCTCGGCGTGGGGCACGGGCGAGCACGCGGCGCCCGTCTCGATCACGCGGGACGACCGGGTGCCGGCGCCGCGCCGGGACCTGCTGGCCGGCCCGGGGGCGCTGTTCGACGACACCTCCGTCACCCAGGCGGCGGTCACGGCCGTGGACCTCCCGCTGGCGGCGCCCGCGCGGGCCGTCCAGTACACCCTGACCTCGGCGGCGAAGGGGACGGCCCCCACCGCGTGGGTGCTGGAGGGCTCGGACGACGGCGCGGAGTGGACGGAGCTGGACGAGCGTGAGGGCGAGTCCTTCGCCTGGGACCGGCAGACCCGGGTGTTCACCGTGGCGGACCCGGGCACCTACCGGCACTACCGGCTGTTGACGGCCGGCGGGGCGGCGGCCCTCGCGGAGGTCGAACTGCTCGGCTGACGATCCGCGCCCACGCGGAAGGGCCGCACCCCGTCCGGTACGGAGTGCGGCCCTGCCTTGCGTCCCGATGGCAGCGGAACCCGCCGCCGGCCCGGCTACTTCCGGATCAGGCTGCGCAGCACGTACTGCATGATGCCGCCGTTGCGGTAGTAGTCCGCCTCACCGGGGGTGTCGATGCGGACGACCGCGTCGAACTCCACGCCGGTGTCGGTGGTGACCTTGACCGTGCGCGGGGTGCGGCCCTCGTTGAGCTCGCTCACGCCGGTGAAGGAGAACGTCTCCTCGCCGGTCAGGCCGAGCGACTCGGCGGACTGGCCCTCGGGGAACTGGAGGGGCAGGACGCCCATGCCGATGAGGTTCGAGCGGTGGATGCGCTCGTAGGACTCGGCGATGACGGCCTTGACGCCGAGCAGCGCGGTGCCCTTGGCGGCCCAGTCGCGGGACGAACCGGAGCCGTACTCCTTGCCCGCCAGGACGACCAGCGGGATGCCCTGCTCGATGTAGTTGCGCGAGGCGTCGTAGATGAACGACACGGGGGCATCGCCCGCAGCAGCGGCCTGGGTGAAGTCGCGGGTGTAGCCGCCCTCGGTGCCCGGCGCGATCTGGTTGCGCAGGCGGATGTTGGCGAACGTACCGCGGATCATGACCTCGTGGTTGCCGCGGCGCGAGCCGTAGCTGTTGAAGTCACGGCGCTCGACACCGTGCTCGGTGAGGTACTTGCCGGCCGGGGTGTCGGCCTTGATGGCACCGGCCGGGGAGATGTGGTCGGTGGTGACCGAGTCACCGAGCTTCGCCAGCACCCGGGCGCCGGTGATGTCCTCGACCGGGGTGGTCTCCATCGTCATGCCCTCGAAGTACGGGGGCTTGCGGACGTAGGTGGACTGCGGGTCCCACTCGAAGGTGTTGCCGGTCGGGATCGGCAGCGCCTGCCACTGGGCGTCGCCCGCGAAGACGTCCTGGTAGGACTTGGAGAACATGTCCTCGCCGATGGCGTTGGCGACGACGTCGTTGACCTCGGCCTCGGAGGGCCAGATGTCCTTGAGGTAGACCGGGTTGCCGTCCTGGTCGGTGCCCAGGGCGTCCTTGGTGATGTCCACCTTCATGGAGCCCGCGAGCGCGTAGGCCACGACCAGCGGCGGGGACGCCAGGTAGTTCATCTTGACGTCCGGGTTGATCCGGCCCTCGAAGTTCCGGTTGCCGGAGAGGACCGACGTCACGGCGAGGTCGTTGTCGTTGACGGCCTTGGAGACCTCCTCCGGCAGCGGGCCGGAGTTGCCGATGCAGGTGGTGCAGCCGTAACCGACCAGGTTGAAGCCGACCTTGTCGAGGTAGGGGGTCAGACCCGCCTTGTCGAAGTAGTCGGTGACGACCTTGGAGCCGGGGGCGAGGGTGGTCTTGACCCACGGCTTGCGGGTCAGGCCCTTCTCGACCGCCTTCTTGGCCACCAGCGCGGCGGCGACCATGACGTACGGGTTGGACGTGTTGGTGCAGGAGGTGATCGCGGCGACGGTGACGGCGCCGTGGTCGATCTCGTACGTCGAGCCGTCCGGGGCGGTCACGGTGACCGGGTTGGACGGAACGGTCTCGCCGGTGGCCTCGTCGTGCCGCGGGGCGCCGGCGCCGTTGTCGTCGTGGCCGTAGGCCGGGGCGTCGGACGCCGGGAAGGACTCGGAGCTCGCCTCGTCCACCGGGGACGCCACGCCGTGCGGCTTCTCCTGCTGCGGGACGCCCGGCTTGCGGTCGTCGCCGCCGGTGACACCGGCCTCGACGTAGTTGAGGACGTCACGCTTGAACTGCTCGGCGGCGTCGGCCAGGACGATGCGGTCCTGCGGACGCTTCGGGCCGGCGATGGAGGGGACGACCGTGGAGAGGTCCAGCTCCAGCTTCTCCGAGAAGTCCGGCTCGGCGGCCGGGTCGAGCCAGAGGCCCTGCTCCTTGGCGTACGCCTCGACCAGCGCGAGCTGCTGCTCGGAGCGGCCGGTGAGCTTGAGGTACTTGATGGTCTCGTCGTCGATCGGGAAGATCGCGGCGGTGGAGCCGAACTCCGGCGACATGTTGCCGATGGTGGCGCGGTTCGCGAGCGAGGTGGCGGCGACGCCCTCACCGTAGAACTCGACGAACTTGCCGACGACACCGTGCTTGCGCAGCATCTCGGTGATGGTCAGCACCAGGTCGGTGGCGGTGGTGCCGGGGGTGAGCTCGCCGGTCAGCTTGAAGCCGACGACGCGCGGGATGAGCATGGAGACCGGCTGGCCGAGCATCGCGGCCTCGGCCTCGATGCCGCCGACGCCCCAGCCGAGCACACCGAGGCCGTTGACCATGGTGGTGTGGGAGTCGGTGCCGACGAGGGTGTCCGGGTACGCCTGGCCGTTCCGGACCATGATCGTGCGGGCCAGGTGCTCGATGTTCACCTGGTGGACGATGCCGGTGCCGGGCGGGACGACCTTGAACTCGTCGAAGGCGGTCTGGCCCCAGCGCAGGAACTGGTAGCGCTCCTTGTTGCGGCCGTACTCCAGCTCGACGTTCTGGCCGAAGGCCTCCGCCGTGCCGAACTTGTCGGCGATGACGGAGTGGTCGATGACCAGCTCGGCCGGGGCCAGCGGGTTGATCTTCGCCGGGTCGCCGCCCAGCTCCTTGACGGCCTCACGCATGGTGGCGAGGTCCACGACGCACGGCACACCGGTGAAGTCCTGCATGATCACGCGGGCGGGGGTGAACTGGATCTCCTGGCTGGGCTGCGCCTGGGAGTCCCAGCCGCCGAGGGCCCGGATGTGGTCGGCGGTGATGTTCGCGCCGTCCTCGGTGCGGAGCAGGTTCTCCAGGAGGACCTTGAGGCTGTAGGGGAGGCGCGCGGAGCCCTCGACCTTGTCCAGCCTGAAGATCTCGTACGACTCGTCGCCCACGCGCAGCGTGCTGCGGGCGTCGAAGCTGTTCGCCGACACGACAGTCTCCTTCATCAATGTGCGCGTTTTCTCACCGCATCCTGCCGCGAGGGGTCCGTGCCGATCCAGGTAAGACTTAGTTAGGTAACCCTTAGCTACTGGCGCGGCTGCGGTGCGTCTTTCGGCAGATATCTCGATGTCGAGATAACTCTAGTACATGACCGCTGTTCGGTCATGCCCGGCCACTCCCGCCCCGCGCCGACCGGCCCCGCACGGCCCCGGCAGCCCCCGCCGGGCGGGCGCTGACGGAGAGCGGGCCGGCGGGGGCGGCCCCGCGACCGGGCGCGGGGCCGGGCGCGGGGCCGGGGCCGGGCGAGGGCGCGGGACCGGCGCCCGGGGGTGCGGGTGCGGGCCCGAGCCGGGGGGTGCGGGTGCGGGACGGGCGCGGGCGCCCGAGTCGCGGATGCGGGTACGCGTGGGGGGCGGGGACCGCGTACGCCATGCCCGCCGGAGGTGGGCGCTCCCCCGTGCCGGCGCGGCCGGACCTCACGACGGCCAGGCACCCGGGCGGCGGCGCGGCCACAGGGCCCGGGCACCGACGACCGACCCATCGCGCCCGCCACCCCGCCCGGCGGCGATTCGCGGACGGTGCTCCTCCGGTTGGCGGTCCGGTCCGGGGGCGGGACGATCGGGACAAGACGATCGGGACAAAGGGACAGGCGGCCCGCGACTGGGACCGGACGGAGACCGATGGGCCGCGGAGCGGGCACGCTGTTCACAGCGGCGAACTGTCGACCCGTCACCCCAATGGCCTACCCCCACGCGCACCTCATCTCATATTTGAGATAACCTGACGCCATGGCAGACGACTACCTCGTACGCATCGGCAAGCTCATCCGTGATGCCCGTCAACACCGAGGGTGGACACAGACACAGCTCGCCGAGGCGCTGGCCACCAGCCAGAGCGCCGTCAACCGCATCGAACGCGGCAACCAGAACATCAGCCTTGAGATGATTGCCCGGATCGGCGAGGCGCTGGACAGCGAGATCGTGTCGCTGGGTTACGCCGGGCCGATGCACCTGCGAGTGGTCGGCGGTCGCCGACTGTCCGGTGCCATCGACGTCAAGACCAGCAAGAACGCGTGTGTGGCGCTGCTGTGCGCGTCACTGCTCAACAAGGGCCGCACGGTGCTCAGGCGGGTCGCCCGCATCGAGGAGGTCTACCGGCTCCTGGAGGTCCTCAACTCCATCGGCGTGCGGACCCGCTGGGTCAACGACGGCATGGACCTGGAGATCGTCCCGCCGGCACACCTGGACATGGAGGCCATCGACGCGGAGGCGGCCCGCCGCACCCGGTCGATCATCATGTTCCTGGGCCCGCTGCTTCACCGGCTGCGGCACTTCAAACTCCCGTACGCGGGCGGCTGCGACCTCGGTACGCGCACGATCGAGCCGCACATGATCGCGCTGCGCCGGTTCGGCCTGGACATCACCGCGACCGAGGGCCTGTACCACGCGGAGGTCGACCGGAGCGTCACGCCGGACCGCCCGATCGTGCTGACCGAGCGCGGCGACACGGTGACGGAGAACGCGCTGCTGGCCGCCGCCCGCCACGACGGCGTCACCGTCATCCGCAACGCCTCGTCCAACTACATGGTGCAGGACCTCTGCTTCTTCCTGGAGGCCCTGGGCGTACGGGTGGACGGCATCGGCACGACGACGCTGACCGTGCACGGCGTCCCGCACATCGACGTGGACGTCGACTACTCGCCCTCCGAGGACCCGGTCGAGGCCATGAGCCTGCTGGCAGCGGCGGTGGTCACCGAGTCGGAGCTGACGATCCGCCGGGTACCGATCGAGTTCCTGGAGATCGAGCTCGCGGTGCTGGAGGAGATGGGTCTCGACCACGACCGCACGGCCGAGTACCCGGCGGACAACGGCCGCACCCGGCTGGTGGACCTGACCGTACGGCCGTCCAAGCTGGAAGCGCCGATCGACAAGATCCACCCCATGCCGTTCCCCGGCCTGAACATCGACAACGTCCCCTTCTTCGCGGCCATCGCGGCCTCCGCGCAGGGCCAGACGCTGATCCACGACTGGGTCTACGACAACCGCGCCATCTACCTCACCGACCTGAACCGCCTCGGCGGACGCCTTCAGCTCCTCGACCCGCACCGCGTCCTGGTGGAGGGCCCGACCCGCTGGCGCGCCGCCGAGATGATGTGCCCGCCGGCCCTGCGCCCGGCGGTGGTGGTGCTGCTGGCGATGATGGCGGCGGAGGGCACGTCCGTGCTGCGCAACGTCTACGTCATCAACCGGGGTTACGAGGACCTGGCGGAGCGCCTGAACTCGGTGGGCGCGCAGATCGAGATCTTCCGGGACATCTGACGCGCGAACGCCGCCGCACCTTGTCCGACCTGCCGTATAGCGGGTCAGGCAGGGGTGCGGCAGCATCCGTGGGACTTCTCCAGGGCATTGGGCTAGTGACGGGCTCCTGCGGGCCGTTCCGGCCCGATGCCTTCACGGCCGTCGTCTCCGCGCCCGAGGCGACGCGAAGATCGCGTCGATGCCGTTCCTGTCCCGTGCTCCGCCCGCGGCAGGAATGGCGAGTACTTCCGCAGTGTGTACCCCGGGTCGGCGTGTCGCAGCCAGCTTGCCAGCGAGACGACCGATTCACCAGCCTCCAGTTCTTCGAAGCGAAGAAGTGACGCAGGGTGTGGAAGCCGTGCTCACGGGACGGCTCCCACACCCGTGCCCCGGTGGCCGCAGCGCTCTCCCTGAGTGGCGGTCACCCCCGCCTTGGCGAGGGCGGGCTTCCACGCGACGGAGTTGAAGTAGTGCCGGTTGACGGCCTTCCTCTCCCGTCCGGTCACCAGGAGGTCGTACGTCCTCGGCCGCCGATGCTTCGCCTCCACCGGTGACTCGGGAGGAGTGGGGTCGTCCCACGGCAGCGTGACCGGCACAGGAGGGAACCGCTCCATGTGCTCCCGGACCGCCCGCGCCACACTCGGCGGCAGTGTGACACATCCCTCACCTTGCGGCCCTTCCGCAACGCGAAGCCAGCTTCGCCCGCACCATCTTGACCTGCCGCCGAACGTGGACAACCTCCTTGTCGAAGTCGATGTCCTCGACGGCGAGCCCGAGAGCCTCCCCTTGCCGGAGCCCGAGTCCCGTGCCGACCACGACCAGGAGGCGGTAGTGGTACGGCAGCGCCTCAGGCACCGCCAGAACCCGCTCGGGCGGCCACGCCTCGACCCTGCCAGGCGCCGCTTTGGGCGGCCCCACCGTGCTGGACCGGCACAGGTTATGCCCGATGCGCCGGTCTTCGACGGCGGCCTGGAGGACGCTGGACAGCGTCGCCCAGACGAGACGGATGGATGTCGGTCCGAGGTCCTTCTCCAGGCGCTTGTTCCAATGGTGCAGCACTTCCGCGCTGATGCCGTTGAGCGGCTGGGACCCGAGGTGCGGAAGGACGTGGCGACGCACCCGCTGCTCGATGCGCTCCATGGTGGACGGGTCGCCACATCCGCACCGGCCGCCTGACCGTCCACCCGCATGCCCACGACGGATTCATCGCCATCGCCGTCGGCACCTACAACGCCGAGGGCGGCAACACCGTCTTCCTCCACGGCGAGGACCACCTCCGCGGCGTCACCGACGCCTACGAGGCCCCCGCCGCCGGCATCGCCGCCTTCCAGAGAATCTACGGCCCCGCCGTCCGACCCGGCCCCGCCCCGCCACCAGCGCCGAGCGCTAGGCCACCGACGCCCTCAAGCCGCTCCCCTCCCCTGTCACGGAGGCGACCCTGCGCCGCGCCTCCCGGTCACGTCCCACCCTCACGTCCACCGAGCCCGCGGCCATCCAGGACCACGAGGAACGCCTCGACACGTTCGTCGAGACCCACCGCGACTGGGAGAAGTACCGCACCCGGGACGACGACCGCTCCTACGCCAACCACGAGTCGCTCACCCTGCGCGCCGAGCTCGACCACGAGGCCGCCTGGCGGATCGCCGCCTAGGCCTCACCCGTCGGCGACTCGTCTGGCACGCCAGCGCCACCACCACCGCCCCTGTCGCCCTCGTCCGCGACCTCCTCGAGAACGCCGCCGACCACCTCGCCCCCACCCCGCACGCCCCCGCCACCCTCGACGACCGCGTCGCCCGGGCCACTGGCTCTCTCGCCGACGCCGGCTGGCGCCGGCGGACCGACACCCGATGGATCGCCTGGACCGCCCCCGACGACACCCACGGCCTCCGTCTCGACACCTACGCGGTCACCCGCCCCAACCAGGGGCTCCGCGGCTGGACCGCGTGGCGTCGCACTACCACCGACCGACCCGCCTGGGCAGTAGCCCTCTCCACCGACGCGCCCTTCGACATCCTCGAGGACGTCGCCTTCATCCTGTCCCTCGCTGTCACGCTGCGGCCGTCGGTCACCTCGAGGGTTGCGTCGACGCCGCCGGGGCCGAGGCAGGTGACCGAGGCTCCCGCGAGGCGGCCGCTGTCGGGCTAGTGAGGGTCTTCGGGCTGTCGGGTCGCAGCCTGCCTTCCGGGCCCCTACTCGGTGTCTTCGACGTCCTCCGAGGTGAGCGGTGCGGCGGACTTCTCCGGTTCCTGGTCGATCACGTCCCCGGCTCGGTAGTACCGCGACGCGCTCTTGTAGTGCTGGTCCTCCTCGTACATGATCACGTAGTTGAGGAGGGCGGTGATCTGCCAGGAGGCCGGCAGGGCGGCGGACGCGACTCGCAGCGCCTCGTCCGCGGTGGGTTCCCCGTCCGGGACCCGCAGGGTCGTGTCTCCGGGGTCGACGGGCTCCGCGTAGCGGAAGTTGTACGGCAGTGCGGTTTTCAGGCTCCTCAGGTACGAGCGCAGGTCCACCTCTCCCACCGGGAGGCCGTGGAGTCGCGCCTCGAGGTTGATCGGGTACTGGACATCGAAGTGGTCCTTCTTGAGGACCGTCCGATCCCGCCTCCGCCCCGGGTCCTTGCTCCCGAACCCGCTGTTGTTCCAGGGGATTCCGCCCCTGCTCCGGTGGTGGTTGATGAGGAGCTGTTCCGGCGCCAGCGCCGAGAAGTCCTCGTCTACGTACAGGCAGCGGAACGAGATGTCCGCCGGGTCGATGTTGCGGCGGCCGGAGAGCTTGCGCAGGTGGTTGCGGAGCCGCCCGGGCAGCCCTTTGTGCCGCTGGTCAGCCTTGCCCACATAGACGAGCGACCCCTTGTGGTAGAGCTGGTACACGCCCGGGCGTTCCTCCAGCGCTGCGAGGTTCCGCTCGCTCAGCTCGGCGCTCTCGAGCCTCTCCAGCGCCTCGGCGAGCTGGTCTCCGAGCGCCTTGGTGATGCTCAGGCGGAAGTGGTCGTGGAACTCCCCGCAGCCGTCCATGCTCTGCCTCATCGTTCTCTTTCCTCGCGCAAGGGTCGCGGGGACACTCTATGAGGTTGCACACGTCTCGCTCACTCGTTCGAGTGAAGTGCACTAAGAGTCCGCTATTCCGCGGTACGATTCGGCCATGGGTGACCAGCCAGAAGAGACCAAGATCCCGCGCGACCGGACGAGCGTGGAGCTGTTCGCGGGCGGTGGCGGCCTCGCGATGGGGGTGCACCGCGCGGGGTTCCGCCCGCTCCTGTTCAACGAGTTCAACAATCGCGCCTGTGAGACCCTGCTCGCCAGCGCCGGCCGGGTGCTCGGCGACTCCGGGCTCGTCCTGACCCGGGACACCGCGCCGGTCCCCCCGGCCCCCGGCGAGCCCGCGCCCCTGTACCCGGGCGACGTGAGGGAGCTCGACCTCCGCAAGTTCGACGGCGAGGTCGACGTCCTGGCTGGCGGCCCGCCCTGCCAGCCGTTCAGCGCCGGCGGCGTCGCCAAGGGGGACGAGGACAGGCGGAACATGTTCCCCGCCGTCTTCAACGCCGTCCGTGAGATGCGACCCAAGGCCGTGATCTGCGAGAATGTCCGGGGACTCCTCCGGCCCTCGTTCGCCGGCTATTTCGAGTACATCAAGAACGAGCTGCGCCTGCCCTTCATGGAGCGCGACCCCCGGCGGATCTGGCAGGAGCACAACCGCGCGCTGATGGAGGCCCTGGGCGACCCTGACCCGGCGTCCCACGGCCTGGACGTCGACGGTGGCCTCCCGGCCGGGGACCGCGACCCCGACCGCTACAGGGTGATCGCCTTCCCCGTCAACGCCGCCGACTACGGCGTTCCGCAGGTGCGCAACCGGGTGGTCATCGTCGCCTTCCGGGCCGACCTCGGCGTCGACGTCGTCCGGGACTTCGCCCACGAGGTCGGAGCCCGCCCCTTCTCCCAGGCAGCCCTCTTCCGCTCCATGCGGGACGGGTCCTACTGGGACCGCCACCGCGACGTCCCGCCCCACGTCAGGGAGCGCGTCATGGCGCGCCTGCCCCGGGACGTCAAGGACGACGGCCGGCGACCGTGGCTCACCTTCCGGGACGCGATCAAGGGTTTCCGCGCCGACGGCGAACGGCTTCGCCCGCTGCCCAAGGTCGACCTCTCGCGACTCGACGAGAAGTACGACTTCGGCGAGGGCCGCTTCCCCGGGCACATCGGCTGGCCCGGCGCCCGGATCTACAAGGGACACACTCCCAATGAGCTGGATCGCCCCGCCAAGACGGTGAAGGCCGGGGTCCACGGTGTGCCGGGCGGCGAGTCCGTCATGGAGCTCGACGATCGCGTCGAGGACCCGTCCGCCCCGGGCGGCTGGCGCCACCAGCACCGGTACATGACCGTCCGCGAGACGGCCCGTGTGATGACCTTCCCCGACGAGTGGGTCGGCTGCGGCCCGCGCGGCGAGCAGATGCGGCAGCTCGGCAACGCGGTCCCGGTGGTCCTTGGTGAGTTCTTCGCCCGGTCGGTCTCGCACGCCTTGGACGCGGCCGGCCAGTGACGCCCACGACCCGGCCGGCCGAGCGCGCCGGACGCTGGAAGGAGAGCCTCCCTCCCGAGCGCGCCTACAAGCGACGGGCTGGGGCGGCCGCGCCAGCCGTGGAGCAGGACCGCGCCGCCGGGGGACGCCACCGCCGCTCGGTGGACCTTGGTGACGGCCGCTACGCGCGCGCCTCCATCGCGTTGAAGCTCTACCGGCGCACGCGGCGCATCCGCGCCTACCTCCGCTGGTCATGCGATGGTGCCACGCGCGAGCGTTACGTCTGCGAGGTCGACCACCCCACCCGGGGCGAGAACTTGGCCGAGGCGTGGCGCCAGGCCCGGCTGATGGGTCTGGTCACAGATCCTCCGCCGCCCGAGGGCTCCACGGCGTCCTCCGACGCCGTCCGGGCTGTCATGCGGGCCAACCGTGGGAAGGACACCGGCCCGGAACTGGCCCTGCGCAGGCTTCTACACGCGAGCGGCCTGCGCTACCGGGTGGACGCCCGCCCGGTGCCCGAGGTCCGGCGCAGGGCTGACCTGGTGTTTCCCGGCGTCAGGGTGGCGGTCTTCGTCGACGGCTGCTTTTGGCACGGCTGCCCGGAGCACTACCGGCCCGCGACCCGCAACGCCGAGTTCTGGCGGGAGAAGATCGAGAGCAACAGGAGAAGGGACCGCGAGACGAACGAGATCCTGCGAGCGGCCGGTTGGAGCGTGATCCGCGTGTGGGAGCACGAGACCCCGGAGACGGCGGCTGAGGTGGTCTCGCGGGAGGTGCGGGCCCGGCGATCGGGTTCCGGGCCCTCGCCCTCTCTCGCTACAGGGGACGGCCGATGAGCAGGTCGTCCACGGCGTCCGCCAGCCGCCGCAGTACGACCTTCCCGTCTTCGGTGCTCACCGCCATGACCTTCTCGCCCAGGTTGAGACCGGCTTGGGCGAGAAGGCTCACGGGCAGTTGGAGGGTGCAGTCCTCCTGGATGACCACTTCCTGCGGGTCTTGGACACACGGACAGTGTCCCACTGCCCTGTGGCGGGTCGCCTCCCGGACGTGCCTGTCAGAGGTGGGCGAATTGAGGCTGGCCGATGCAGCCATCGGTGAACACTGGGTAGACCTTGAGGAACGCGATCGCCTCCCTGCCTCATCGCCTGTCCGCAGCCGGCGAACGTCCTTGGTGACGCCGGTCAGGCGCCGCATCACGTCCTCCTGGCTCTCCTCACGGATCCTGCCCTGCTCGTCGGCCGTCGGGACGTCCAGGCGCAGCTCGTCGCCCAGTCGGTTCCCGGCGTCGGCGATGTAGTGGACGGGGCGATCGCCGCTGATGATCCGCACGGCTGTGACCATGTTGGCAACGGCGCTCCGGACGACCTCCGCGTTCGGCTGGTCGTTGAGTACCCCCATGCGCCGCCCGTCCGTCGAGACGTGCTCCGCCCGCCATGGTCCGGAACCGTCGTCCCACTGCCCGCGCGTCCGGTACTCCTCTCCGCCGTGCCAGGACACGTGTTTTCCTCCCCTTGCCCTCCGGCACCTCGCGCAGGTGGACGGGGAGCATCGGCAGGGTGACGGTAGGGCGGAGGTCTTCGGCGTCGCGCCAGGTCGTGCTGCCGTCCCTGTGGTTGAAGACGAAGACCGCTGTCGAAGACGTCGGCGGGGGGCCGCTTGTGCAGGACGACCCACGCATCGCCGGTGCTCGCCAATGTGACGTGCGCGTCAGGGACAACCTCGTCGTAGCGCATGGTCACTTCTGTCCTTGCCTTCGGATTTCACTTCTGTCATGTCATCAGCCGGACGCTGGGCTCGCACGGCGTTTGGTCAACTCCACACGGGAAGTCCATCAGAGCGGCCTGACACTCGCCTGGCGCGCAGCCGTGGCGCACTCGTGCGGTGCCCGCAGCGAGGTCGAGGATCACGGCGAGGACACAGCCCTCCACGGCGCCGAGCTCGATGGCGTGACGGCGGAGGGTGGAGACCTGCGCGAAGCTGGCGACGCGGGTGACAGTGAGCGGCGCGTGCCCTCCGGCCGTGGCGAACGTGCGGCGCATGGGGGTCTGTCGCAGCCCCAGCCTCCAGGTTAGCCACGAGTGCACCCGGACACCGCTGCCGCGGAGGACGTCCGGGTCGACCGGGATCCGCACACCGAGGACATCGCCGTGGACGGCCATCGAGGCCGGCCTGGGCGGTTCGGGCTCCTCGATCGGTTGGGCACCTCGCGCGACGAGGTCGATCAAGCCGTCAGGCGTCCTTCCGATCTGGTCGCTGAGGAGGCACTGCCGGAGCCTTGACGCGCTCACCGGGTACACCTGCCTGACCCGTGAGAAGAGGGCCCTCTGGGTCATGGGCCCCTGCTCGGTGACCACCGCCACCACCGCCTCGATGGCGTTGCCGTACGGGGCGCCACGCAGGTGCGACCACTCCGCCAGGGCCCACGTGCCCTCCGGCCGGACTTGGACGAAGCGGTCGTCGCGTCGCAGCCCTTCTCGGGCCGCTGCGACGGACGTCACCCCCATGGGTTCGACCAGCTCCTCCGCCCGGCAGGGGCGTCCGGCGTCCAGGAGGTGGAGGTACGCGGAGTCGCGCCTTCTCACCTTGCGGCGGACCCAGTGGCCGGCCGCGTCGCGGACGACTCGCGATCGAGGGTCGTCGAGGAGCGCGGCGACGTTCACACCCTCTGGCACTCCGACGACGCGCGCCTCCTCGTCCAGGTCGTCCCCTCGTACAGGTGCCCTGTCGACCAACCGCAGCAGCCTTCGGTCGAGCTCGTCGGGGTCAGTGGTCCACCAGCCTCGCAGCGAACCCGCCCAGGTCCGCGGGGCGCGCAGACCCGCCTCGAGCAGGAGCACTTCCAGGATTATGTGATCCTCCGCGCGCAGGGCGACCGCGAGATCCTCCCTGCGGACAGCGGCAGCAGCGCCGGCTTGCTGGGCGACTGCGCGCCACGCCGGTGTCACCGAGTCGGCCATGAACGCGAGCTTTCCCTGCCCTTCGCTGATGACCTGGCGGGCCCTCTCTCGAGTCACCCCGAACCTCGCGCCGGCCTCCTCCAGGGAGTGCCCCGCCGCCCTGGCCTCGATGATCCCTCGGGCCCTCTCGTCGAACACCGTGTCCCATGCCTTGGTCAACCACTCCCGCAGCTCCATGACCGCCCCTACATCTCCTGGAAGTAGATGACTCGCACGCCGAGGAACCTGGCCACGCGGTCGTGCAGCGCCTTGGCCTCACGCGTCACGGGAGAGGAGAAGGGCTCGATGACGCAGATCGTCCACGGCGCGGTCTCCCCGTTCGACCGGTCGAGGATCGCGGGCCACAGCAGGTGCTTGAAGCTCCCGCTGGGGCCGGCGACGAAGTGGAGTTCGTCGTCCTCCGCGCCGATCCTGCGGACCTTCGCGCGCATGGGCTTCTGGCGCTTGGAGCGGGGCACGAGCTCCCAGTCGCCGCCCAGGGACTTCTCGATGATCTCCTCGAGCGTCGCGGCCGGCTGGCTAACGTACTTCGCGTACTTGGTCTCACCCCGGAGTGCCCGCGGGTACTCCTTCATCGCGATGTCCTTCAGCCACGGCCGGATGTTCGCGGCGCTGCCCAGGTGCCCGACCAGACGGCCCCCGATCTTCGGGTCGTCGGTCCACCGCTGGTACAGACGCGTGTGCTCGTCGTCGCTCTGGGTGAACCAGTCGGCGTCCGCCGCCTGCGAGTAGACGAGCTTGAGGACGACTTCCTCGACCTCGGTCGGGATGTTGTACTTGCTCACTGGATTCCTTTCGGCATGGGGAACTGAAGACGGACCTCGTCCGCTGCGGTCTCGAGGTCCGCGGCGTCCTGGATCCACATGTCCATGAGGGAGCCGACGGTCTCGTCCTGGAACTCGATCCGCGAGGTGTGCGGGAGTTCCAGGTGCTCGGCCTCCGTGGCCTCCAGGGTCCGGCGCAGGTTGAGGGCCGCTGCGGCGCGGCGGATGTCCGTCACGAAGTCGAGGACCTTGAGCGCCTTCTTGTTGGGACTCAGGCGCAGTCCGCGGCCGAGCTGCTGGACGAAGATCCTTCGACTGTGGGTGACGCGCAGGAAGGCGATCAGGTTGACGTCGGGAACGTCGACGCCCTCGTTGAACACGTCCACGCACGTGATGACAGGCACACGCCCGAGGCGGAACTCGTTCAGCAGGATGTTGCGATGCCGCTTGGGCAAACCGCTATGCAGGTAGGAGGCGTTGACCCACTGCGGGTCGGAGACCGAGAGAAGCTCAGCCATGTGCTCGGCGTGCTCGATCGTCTGGCAGAAGACGATCGAGCGGGGTTCCACTGTCTCCCGCCAGGCGGCCCGCAGGTGCTCCACGATCTCCTCGTCCCTCTGCGGGAGGAAGAGGTGACGGTTCAGGTCCTTGATCGAGTAACCGTGACGGCTGATTTCCCTGACGGCGTCCCAGTCGACCCCGTCGGCGTAGATCCGGTAGTCGACAGCGGACAGGAATCCCTTGGCCATGCCCTCGGCGATACCCATGCTGAAGCTCGGGTAGCCGAAGCGCGCGGTGATGTCGAACTTGTCGCCTCTCCACGGAGTGGCGGTCACTCCGAATTGGGCCGCAGCGGAACACAGATCGAGAAGTCCTGCAAACCTGCCGGTCTCCGCGACGTGGTGGGTCTCATCGATCATGATGAGGTCGGGGCGGTACCCGTTTCGGGCGGCGGAGAGCGCGGACTCGACGGTCGCGACGACCACTCCCTCCAGGTTCCTGGGCTTGTCCTCACCGGTGAGGAGACGGGTGGGGACGGTCTTCGGGATGTGCCGCCACAACGCCTTCTCGAGCTGTTCGACCAGGTCTCGCATGTGCGCCACGACGAGGATCTTCGCCTGCGGCCGAGACGCGAGGAGGTTGCCGATCACCTCCCCGCCCACGACGGTCTTGCCCAGACCCGTCGCCAGCACGAGGAGGGCGGACCCTTCGGCCGCCAGGTCACGCTCGATGGCCCGGACGGCGTCGGCCTGGTAGGGCCTCAGTTCGTACGGGCTGGGCACGCGCTCCGGCATACGTTCGCCGATGGTCTCAAGCGTGGCGCCGTGCCACAGCGCGATGTCGATTCCGACGCCGGCCAGGGCGCGGCGACGTGCCTCGGCCGTGGCGGTGATGTTGGTGTTCGTCGCTAGGACGGCCTTGTCGGCTCGGTAGTGGGTGCGGGCTCGCTCAAGGTCGTCGACGCCAGCGTGGTCCGCCGTGCCGTGCGCCTTCCACTTGCTCTGGAACACCCACTGCTCCCGGTTCCGCACGGCCAGGAGGTCGGCGCCGTGGTCGTTGGCGCCGTCCACGACACGAACGTCGTGGAACCCCAGGTGCCACAGCGTCCTCTCAAGGGCCTTGGTGAGCCCCGCCGGACCTCCGTCGCGAAGCTCGGCGGGGGACAGGAACACCGCGCTCACTCGCCACCGGCCAGCGCGTCGGCGAGAAGGGTGACGCTGAGACGGGCGCGCTGCAACTGGAGGACGGTGGCCTCGTCGGCGAAGGTTCCGATCGTCGCCACGTCGGCCAGGTAGCCGGTGACCAGGGCCAGACTCAGGGAGCGGGCGGCCGGCGACTGCACGGTGGCATACGGCCCCCGGAAGACACGGCCGTCGAGGAACACATCGGGCATGACCTCCACCAGGCGGACCAGGGCCAGCGGGGGAAGGTAGGTGATGAACCCGGCGTCCTCACCGAGGGTTCCGACCGCGCCCACGCGCCCGGACGCGATCATCGACGACTCGATGGCGTGCCGCTCCTCCTCGCTGAGGCGGCCGAACACCTCCCGGTACGCGCCGGTGCGGTTGAGCTCCGCCATCGCGCGGCTGCGGATCTCGTTCAGCAGGTCGCGCGCCTCGGCGCCGACCGTGTTGCCGTCCAACGCACTGTCCTTCAGAGACTCGGCGCGGATGCCGGCGAGGAGCTGAGACGGAGCCCACTGGGAACGCGAGCGGACCTTCAGCAGCGGGGCGAGTTCCACGAGGAGGAGGTCCGCGTAGTCCGCGCCGAACCGCTTGAAGACCTCGTGGTCGGTATCGAGGAAGGCGACGAGCTCGTTGCCCGCGCGCTGGTCGAGGAGGATCGGGACGGCCACGCCCGTGTCGTCGAGGAGGCTCTCGCCGTTCTTCAGCAGCCGCGTCTCCACGTTCAGGTAGCCGAGGGCCGGGTGACCGAACGGACGGCTGAGGTAGGAGTGCCGCGTCGACGCGGCCTCGTAGCGGGCCAGGCGCTCACTGCGGGTCTCGGTCTTCGGCTTCACCACGGTGGGCGCGCCGCCGCCTGCCTCCTGGCCGGGAGCCGGGGTGGCCACAGGGGTGGTGCCGGACGCGGGCGCGTCGGTGGGCACACCGAGGGCGTCCAGGACGGCCTGTTCGTCAGCCTGGCTCGGGACACTGGCCTCGGTCTCGGCCTGCTTGCCCTTGTTCTTGATCTCCTCGTGCTCGAGGACCGCCTGCCACCAGCGCTCGTCGGTCTGGAAGTCCGGGTTGCCCCTCTGAAATTCCTGCCCCCAGCGGCGGGTCTCCTCGTGGATGGGCCTGCGGCCGTCGCCAGGCACCAGACAGCGAAGGCCGGCGTCGCTACGGCGGTATCCCTTGTAGAGCTGGGCCAGGGGGCTGATGTTCTCGGGGTAGCCGAGGGACTCGGCGCGCTTGGGCTGGAGCGGGGCGACGCCACGCAGCAGCTCCACGGCGCTGCGCCAGCTCCGGTCCGCGTACTCGAAGGCGTCCTTCTGGTAGGTGACGGGGACGTGGTCGAGGTGGATCTCGCCGATGATGCGACCGCCCAAGTGGCCAAGGTCCACGGGGTACTCGGGGTCCTCGTTGCCGGGAACGCCGTCGGGGTTGTTCCAGGTGAACAACTGCTTGTCCCAGCGCAGGATCTTTCGGCCGTTACGGAGAAAGTCGATCCCGTAGTCGGTCTTGTGGAGGTAGCGCTGGATGCCGAGCCAGCCCCAGACACGGCGCTTCCGCACCGAGAGCCTGTCACTCCCGCAGTCGGAGCAGACGTCACCCTGGGTCAGCTGCCATTGGCCGCAGTCGGAGCAGGCGAGACCGTCCTGCAGCTCCTCGTCGATCTCGATGTAGGCGGGGATCCGCTCCTTGCCGTTGAACAGCACGGAGCGGTCGTCTCCCCAGCGGCAGTGCCGGACCGGCTTGACCTTGGTGCCGCCCACGTAGAGCTCGAAGCCGCGCGCGTCCAGGATCCACGAGTAGACGGAGCCGAGCACGTTGCGGAGCACCGACCCGTTGCGGCGGAGCCACTCCACGCGCTTCCCGTGCAGCCGGTCGATGATGATCCTCGTCCCGTGCTGGGCGGGGTCGCTCTTCGGCTCGGTGATGTCCGTCGCCTCGAAGTCGTCCTTGATGTGGTCCAGGTCGATCTCGACGCCGATCCACTGGCTGTCACCGGGCCGCGTCGTCAGGACACGGGTGCGCTTGCCGAGGCGAGCCGTGGCCACGTTGAAGCCCATGCCGAACAGGCCGAGCTTGTCGTGCATGTCATTACCGGACCAGCCGGCCCGCACCGCCCGCTCGAGTCGTTCATAGTCCATCCCCCGACCGGTGTCGGTGACCACGAGTTCCCCGCTGGTCGAGGACGGCAGGGAGACGCTGACCTTGTAGCCGTCGGGCCACTCGGCCCCGGACCGGACGATCTCGCTGAAGTCGTCGAAGGAGTTGTCGACGAGCTCGGCCACGCACTGCCACTCGTCGAACTCGATCTCGCCCAGCATGCGGAGCACGCGGGCGGAGGGGGTGATCTTCACTCGGGCTGAAGCCTCTCTCCGGCAGAACCGACACGCTCGGGGCCACTTCTTGCGCCAGCGCACGGCGAAGCGGCCCGACTCGGACGAGTCGCGCGTAAGCCAGAGCGTATACCTGGCCACTGACAACCCGTCTGCTACCGCCAAGTTCCTGCGCGACACCTCTGCGTATGACATGCTGACCGGTTCCGCGGCACGCCTTTGGACATCACCCCCGCAGAAGGACGAGGGGAACCACCCGCAGGGTCCCCGTTGTCGAGGAGTTCCAGCGTGTCTTTCCGCACCTCGAGTTCGGCCGGTGTCATCGCCATGCCGAGAGCCTTGGGGGGCGGAGCTATAAGGCAGCGACTCGCTCTACGGACCGGTTCGGCCGACGGGAACGACTCACGTGTCTTGCGCTCCTTCGCGCGTCGGATCTCGCACTGATCGAGCAGCCGGGCGAAGTAACTGTAAGCCGCCAGACGCTCCATGCCCTCCTGCTCGGTCAGCTCATCGCGGGTGCGTGTCGCAACGTTTCTGACCGCGAGCTTCAGTCCGGTCGCGAGATTGTTGAGCGCTGCGGCCAACGATGCCAGACCTCCGCGCATGCTCTTTGCCGTCTGGTCCTCCGCCGGACCGGGCCAGGCGAGATTGGGCCTGCCAGGATCCGGGACTCCCGCAGAGAGAATCTGCTGCCAGAAAGAGGTGTCGGTCACGTCGTTGCGGCCCAAGCGTTCCTTCCAGTGGACGGTCAGCGCCCCCGACGCCTCGCGCACAGGGCGAACGCCGCCGCGGACCGGCTGGTAGGGATGGCAGCCGGGGGAAGCGAGGGCGGGGGCCGTTTCCACCGAAACGGCCCCGCCTGCCGCGCGTCCACGACGGCGTGCTCCCGTGGACGTGTCCGGTGACGCGTCGCGCCCCGTGCCACACAGTTTCGGCTCCTGGGCGGTATCGGCAAGCAGCGGCCGAACCCCGGGACCTGGCCGCCGCGCGGGCGTTCCGGGGCATTGGTGCGCCGGGTCCGCACCCATCCACATGTAGTGGAATGTTCAACCAACTGTCGCTGTTGAGCCGGGTGTGCCCGTAGCGAGGGCGTGACGACTCCCGAGAGCGAGGCAGGGAACCATGAACGACACCTACTACGGGGCCGGTACAGCCGCCGAGCGCTGGGACCGGGCGCGGCTGTTCTTCGACGCCAAGGAGTACGCCGTCGCTGCGCGCATCCTGTCCGGTCTCGTCGAGGAGGTGCCGGAGCAGGTCGCCCCCCGGCTGTTGCTGGCCCGGGCCTACTACCACTCGGCGCAGCTCGGCAGGGCCGAGACCCAGCTCCGCGCCGTCCTGGAGCGTGACCCGGTGGAGCACTACGCGCGCCTGATGCTGGGCCGCACGCTCCAGCGGCAGGGCCGGGCCGACCAGGCGGCGCCGCACCTGAGGATGGCGGCGGCGATGTCGGGCGACCTCCCCGGCGACCCGAGGGACTGACCGTACCGTGCGGGGGTGCGCCCAGGCGCCCCCGCACGCGGACGCCCCGCACCCCGGACGGTCCCCGCGCCAGCGCGTGCCCGCCACCCCCGCACCGGGTGGTGCCGGGTGCGGGCTGGTTCTCGTCGGCGGGGCCACAGGCACGTACCTCGCGAACGCACCCGACAGCGCCGACCATCTGGGGCCGCGAGGACAACCCGCGCCGGAGGCCGCTCCGGTGGACAGCCGGGGCCGGGAAGCCCACGCTCGTCTTACTGGGCGGGGACCGGAAGCCGCTCGCCTGGCCCGGCGGCCACCCCGGCCGGCGCCGCCGGCGCACGGCGCCGCCGCGCGGCCCGCTCGCCGCTGCCCGGCCAGGAGGGCCGTCATGAGTCGGATTCTGCTCACTGGGTGGTTCAGCTTCTTCCACGGCGAGGTCACCGCCGGGGACGAGCTGGCGCTGCGGCGCGTCCAGGACCTGCTGGACGGCGCGGGGCTGCCCTACGACACCGCGTGGAGCCGTGGATACCGGCCCGGGGAGCTGCACCTGGAGGACCTCTCCCCGCACCGGTACGGGACCCTGGTGTTCGTCTGCGGGCCACTGCACGGCCCGCACATCGAGCAGTTGCACAGCCGGTTCTCGCACTGCGTGCGGATCGCCGTGGGCACGAGCGTCATCGACCCCCGCGCTCCGGCGGTGACCGGTTTCCACCATGTGCTGGCCCGCAGCGGTGGTGACCGGCGGCCGGTGGTCGACCTCGCCGCTTCCGCCGCCGGCAGGCCGGGACCGCCCGTGACCGGGGTGATCCTCACCCAGAGCCAGAAGGAGTACGGCCTCCGCCGTCGGCACGGTGTGATCACCGACGCCCTCCAGCGCTGGCTGTCCGGGAAGGACGTCGCCCAGGTACCCCTGGAGACCCGGCTGGCCAGGGGCGATCCGCGCCACTTCGACACGCCCGAGCAGCTCGGTGCCGTCCTCGCCCGGCTGGACGTAGTGATCACCAACCGGCTGCACGGGCTCGTCCTGGCACTGCGCGCCGGCACCCCGGTCCTCGCTCTGGACCCGGTGCAGGGCGGAGCCAAGGTCACCGCGCAGGCCGAGGCGTGCCAGTGGCCGGCCGTCGTGCCGGCCGAGGCGGCCACCCCTGGTGTCTTCGAGCGCTGGTGGGACTGGTGTCTCGGGCCGGGCCGCGGGTGCGCGGCCGAGCGCCGCCGCTGGTTCCTGGAAGCCCCCGACAGCCGGCTCACCGACCCGCTGCTCGCCCTGCTGACCCGGTCCCGCGCGGGGCACGTGGATCCGTCCGGCTGACCGGCGCCCCGCTACGGCCCACCCGTCCACCGGCTGCCGGGCGCCGGTGCGAGGGGCGCGGCGTGCCCGGCCCCGGCGGGCGACGTGGCGCGGCCGGCTCTCCCCCGGCCAGGTACCGCCCCGCCCGTCACGCGATCCTCGTCAGGGCCTTCCGGTGCCGCTGGACCGGCGCGTCACCGGCCCCGGGCCGGCTGGGCGGTCGCCCGCGCGGGCGGCCGCGCGCGCGGTCCGGGCGGTACGGCGTCCCCGTGGGCCCACAGGGAGCGCACATGGCCCAGGTGGCGGGCCATGCAGGCTTCGGCCGCTCGGGGGTCGCCGTCGAGCATCAGGTCGAGCAGTTCGTGGTGCTCCTGGGCGGAGGCGACCAGCAGGCCGCGCTCGTCCAGGGCCGTCAGGCCGTACAGGCGGGAGCGCTTGCGCAGGTCGCCGACGGTCTCCACCAGGCGGTCATTGCCGGAGAGGGCCAGCAGGGAGAGGTGGAAGCGGCGGTCGGCGTCGAGGTAGCCGATCAGGTCGTGCTCGCGGGCGCTGGTGACGATCTCGTCGGCGACCGGGCGGAGCGCCTCCAGCTGGGCGCGGGTGGCCGTGGCGGTGATCGCGCCGACGGTGGGAACTTCGATGAGCGCCCGTAGCTGGGTGTACTGGTCGAGGTCTCGTTCGCTGACCTCGGTGACCCGGAAGCCCTTGTTGCGCACGGGCTCGACCAGGCCCTCGCGGGCCAGGTCGAGCATCGCCTCGCGCACCGGGGTGGCGGAGATGCCGAAGTCCGCCGCGAGGGCGGGCGCCGAGTAGACCTGGCCCGGCAGGAGTTCGCCGGCGATCAGGGCGGCCCGCAGGGCGTGGGCGACCTGGTCGCGCAACCGCTCCTGGGTGGTGATCAGGCCGTGCTGCTTCAGGTGGCCGCCCATGGCACTCCTCGTGACTGCGTGACTGCTTGCCGGTGTGACTGCGGGACTCGCGTGACCGCGTGACCACGCGTGCCCGCCCGGCCCGGCCGTGCGGCCTCGTGACCGTGGCCGGGTGGCGGGTCGACGTACGATCTCACGGCGCCCGCCGGGCTGTCCGGGGTCACAGCAGGAAGCCGGCCGGGAACGGGTCGGAGGGGTCCAGGAAGTACTGGGCGGTGCCGGTGATCCAGGCCCGGCCGGTGACGGTGGGCACGACGGCGGGCAGGCCGCCCACCGTGGTCTCGCCGACGATCCGGCCGGTGAACTCCGTACCGATGAAGGACTCGTTGACGAAGTCGCGGCCGACCGGCAGTTCGCCGCGGGCGTGGAGCTGGGCCATCCGCGCCGAGGTGCCGGTGCCGCACGGCGAGCGGTCGAACCAGCCGGGGTGGATGGCCATGGCGTGCCGGGAGCGGTGCGCGTCCGAGCCGGGGGCGGCGAGGTAGACGTGCTTGACGCCGCCGATCTCCGGGTTCTCGGGGTGGACGGGCCGGGCGGTGGTGTTGATGGCGTCCATGACGGCGAGCCCGGCCGTCAGCAGGTCGTCCTTGCGGGCCCGGTCGAAGGGCAGGCCGAGGGCGTCGAGCTGGACGACGGCGTAGAAGTTGCCGCCGTACGCCAGGTCGTAGGTGATCGTGCCGTGACCGGGCACTTCCGCCTCGCGGCCGAGGGCGGCGCAGAAGGCGGGGACATTGGTGAGGGTGACGGATGTGGCGGCGCCGTCCTGGACGTGGACGTCGGCGCGCACCAGGCCGGCGGGGGTGTCCAGGCGGACGGTGGTCACCGGTTCGGTGACGGGCACCATGCCGGTCTCCACCAGGACGGTGGCGACACCGATGGTGCCGTGGCCGCACATCGGCAGCAGTCCGGACACCTCGATGAACAGCACGCCGTAGTCGGCGTCGGGGCGGGTGGGCGGCTGGAGTACGGCGCCGCTCATGGCGGCGTGGCCGCGTGGTTCGTACATCAGCAGGGTGCGGACGTGGTCGAGCCGGGCGGCGAAGTGGCGGCGGCGCTCGGCCATGGTGTCGCCGGGGACAGTACCGACGCCGCCGGTGATGACGCGGGTCGGCATGCCCTCGGTGTGCGAGTCGACGGCGTGGTAGACATGCCGGGTACGCATGGCTAGGCGAGCCCTTCCGCGAGTGCCTTCTCGGTGGCCGCGCGGACCGCGGCTGCCTGCTCGTCGGTGAGCGGGGCCCGCGGTGGGCGGGTGGGCCCGCCGTAGCGGCCGGCCAGGTCCATGGATGCCTTGATGGCCTGGACGAACTCGGGTTTGGAGTCCCAGCGCAGCAGCGGGTGCAGGGTCCGGTAGAGGGGCAGGGCCGCGTCGAGGTCGCGGGCCGCGACGGCGTGGTAGAGGGCGCAGGTGGCGGCGGGCAGCGCGTTGGGGTAGCCGGCGATCCAGCCGACGGCTCCGGCCAGGGACAGTTCCAGCAGCACGTCGTCCGCGCCGATCAGCAGGTCCAGGCCGGGGGCCAGTTCGGCGATCTCGTAGGGCCGGCGGACGTCGCCGCTGAACTCCTTGACGGCGACCACACTGCCGTCGCCGTGCAGCGCGGCGAGCAGTCCGGGGGTCAGGTCCACCCGGGTGTCGTACGGGTTGTTGTAGGCGACGACGGGCAAGCCGGCCCGTGCCACCTCGGCGTAGTGCGCGCGCACCGCGCGCTCGTCGGCGCGGTAGGCGTTGGGCGGCAGAAGCAGGACGGACCCGGCGCCCGCCTCGGCGGCCTGGTCGGCCCAGCGGCGGGCCTCGGCGCTGCCGTAGGCGGCGACGCCCGGCATCACCCGGGCCCCGTCGCCCGCCGCTTCCACGGCGACGCGCACGACCCGGGCCCGCTCTTCCGGGTCGAGGGTCTGGTACTCGCCGAGCGAGCCGTTGGGGACCACGCCGTCGCAGCCCTGCGCGATGAGCCAGGCCACGTGCTCGGCGTACGCGTCGTAGTCGACGGAGAGGTCGGGGCGCAGCGGCAGGGCGGTGGCGACCATGACACCGTGCCAGGGACGGAGACGGGGGCGGGCGTTCATCATTCGGCTCCTGGGAGTTGTGCCAGATGACTCAGCGGGACGGGGCAGGACAGCGGGCGGCGGTCGGGCGCCGGTTCCTCTCCGGCGAGGCGGGCCACGGCCTGGCCGCACATACGGCCCTGGCACCAGCCCATTCCGGCGCGGGTGAGGAGTTTGACGGTCCGCGCGTCACGGGCTCCGAGCGTGGTCACCGCGGCGCGGATCCGGTCGGCGGTGACCTCCTCGCAGCGGCACACCTCGGTGGTGCCGCCGATCCAGTCGGTCCAGCCGGGCCCGGGCCGGTGGGCGGCGGCCATGGTGTCGGCGAACGCCCGCAGCCGGGCCCGGCGGCGGACCAGGGTGACGGTGCGGCGGAGGTCGCGGCGGGTGCCGTGCAGCGCGTACGCGATGTCGGCGGCGGCGATCTCCCCCTGCACCAGCGCGAGTTCGGCGCCGCCGATCCCGGCGGTCTCGCCCGCCGCCCAGATACCGGGCACGGAGGTGCGCTGCCGACCGTCCAGTTCCAGGGCGGGTGTCCCGTCGGGGGTGCGGCGGGTGGCGCAGCCCAGGGCGGTGGCGAGTTCCAGCTGGGGGACGAGGCCGTGGCCGACGGCGAGGGCGTCGCAGGGGATGCGGCGCCCGCTGCCGGGGGCGGGACGCCAGTCCCGGTCGAGCCGGCTGACGGTGACCGCTTCCAGGCGGGTGGTGCCGTGGGCGGCGGTGACGGCGTGCCGGGTGAGCAGCCGGGTGTGGTGGCGCAGGAGGGCGCCGCCGTGGCGGGCGGCCTCGGCGAGCTTGCCGGGGTTGCGGAGCAGGGCGGGGGCGTGCCGGGCGTAGGCCGTGTAGTCGGCGGCCTCGACCAGGGCGGGCACCCGGGCACCCGCGGCGGCGAGCGAGGAGGCGACGGCGAGCAGCAGGGGGCCGCTGCCGGCGACGACGACGCGCCGGCCGGGCAGGACGAGCCCGGACTTGAGCATGGCCTGGGCGCCGCCCGCCCCGACGACCCCGGGCAGCGTCCAGCCGGGGAAGGGGAGCTGGCGTTCGTACGCGCCGGTGGTCAGCAGTACGGCGGCGGCCCGGACGGTGGCGGGCGTCTCCTCGGGGCCCGCGACGGCGTGCAGCAGCCAGTCGCGGGCCTCGCCGGTACGCACGACGGTCCAGACGTGGTGGGCGGGCAGGTGGGTCACGGAGCCCGTCCGGCGCGTCAGGCGCCGTACCCGGGGGTGGGCGGTGCCGAGCCCGGGCGCCGGGTGCCGGTAGATCTGGCCGCCCACCCGCTCCCCCGCGTCCAGCAGGGTGACGCGCAGGCCCAGTGCGGCGGCGGTGGCCGCGGCGGCGAGCCCGGCGGGTCCGGCGCCGACGACGGCGAGGTCGACGGCGGGGACGGCGGCCCGATCGGCGGCGGGGTCAGCGCTCATGCCCGGTGCCCCGCTGGACGGTGACGGTGTCGCCGGGGCGGGCGGGCCGCAGGCACGCGCGCTGGTTGGGGCGGCCGTTGACGGTGACCAGGCAGTCGTGGCAGACGCCCATCCCGCAGAACGCGCCGCGCGGCGCGCCACCGTGCCGGGTGGTGCGCCAGGCCAGGACGCCCGCCGCCCACAGGGCGGCGGCGATGGTCTGGCCGGGCAGCGCGGTGAGCGCGCGGCCGTCGAAGGTGAGGGTGTACGGCTCGGGTGTCACCGGGGGTCGCCTCCTGGGTGTGTGAAGCGGTCGGGGCGCAGCGGCGCGAGGTCGAGGGCCGGTTGCTCACCGCACAGGCCGGCGGCGACGAGCAGGCCGGTTGCCGGGGCCAGGCCGATGCCCGCGCCCTCGTGGCCGCAGGCGTGGTGCAGGCCCGGGACGCGCGGGTCGGGTCCGACGGCCGGGAGGTGGTCGGGCAGGTAGGGCCGGAAGCCCGAGTAGGCGCGGATCGCCCGGACGCCGGTGAGCACCGGGAACAGCGCGGTGGCCTGGGCGGCGAGCCGGCGCAGCGCCCGGGGGGACAGCGAGCGGTCGAAGCCGGCCCGCTCGCGGGTGGCGCCGATCAGGACCGGCCCGGCGGGGGTGCCCTCCACGACGGCGGAGGACCGCAGGGCGGCGGAGTCGCTGGCCACGTCGGTGACGTAGTCCGCCGCGTACACCTTGTGGCGGACCAGGCGGGGCGGCAGCGGTTCGGTGACGAGGACGAAGCCGCGCCGGGGCAGCACCGGCAGATGGGTGCCGGCCAGTGCGGCGAACCCGCCGCCCCAGGTGCCGGTGGCGTTGACGACGGCGGGCGCCCGCAGGTCGCCCCGGGTGGTGCGGACACCGCGCACGGCGCCGCGCGCGTCGGTGAGCACGGCGGTGACCTCCTCGCCCAGCCGTACCTCGGCCCGTGCGGCGCGCAGGAGCTGGGCCGCCGCCATGGCGGGCTGGATCTGGGCGTCCTGCGGGTAGTGGACGCCGCCGGCGAGGCCGGGCGCGAGGTGCGGTTCCAGGTCGCGCAGACCGTCGGCGGGGATGTCGTGGGCCTCCACGCCCGCCCCGCGCTGGCTTTCGGCGAAGGCCCGCAGCGCGGTGAGGGCGGCCCCGTCGGCCGCGACGACGAGACCGCCCTTGGGTTCGTACTCGGTCTCCGGGGGGAGGGTCCGGGCGAGTTCGCGCCACAGGCGGGTGGACAGCAGCGCGAGGTCGAGCTCGGGGCCCGCCGCCTTGTCGGAGACGAGCAGGTTGCCCTCCCCGGCGCCGGTGGTGCCGCCCGCGACCGGGCCACGGTCGACGACGGCGACGGCGAGGCCGGCGCGACCGGCGTAGTAGGCACACGCCGCTCCGACGACGCCCGCGCCGACGATCACGGCGTCCAGGGCGCCCGGCACATGACTCCCGTGTCTCGTGGGCACGGCAGTAACATTTCACATGTTACTGCGCCTGTACAGATGCCGGGCCCCTGAATCGCCGTTCGGGTCAACGCAGTTGGGCCGGAGTGGTGCGCAGTGGTCCCTCACAGGTGTAGGAGGAGGTACCGCCCCGCCCGTCCGCCCAGACCTCCACCTCGCCGAAGGAGCAGTTCATGTCGGCGAGGTTGGTGGACGCCGTACCGGCCCGGTCGAGCAGGAAGTGGTCCACCGTCGCGGACATGTCCTTGAAGACCGCGTCGGCGCTGGTGGCGTCGGTGAGCCGGGCGGTGATCCGGCCGGAGCAGACGAACCGGCGCACCCCGGTGTCGCCGGTGTCCGCGCACCGGGGGTCGGCCGAGGTCGCCGCGGCGAAGGACGCCTGGACCGCCTCGGCCGTGGCGTCCCGCAGCCGGTCGGTGGGTGTGTAGGTGGTGTCGGGCACGAACAACTCGTCCACCTTGGCGATCTGCGTGTCCAGGAAAGCGTCGTACGCCCGCTGGAGGTCGCCGTCCCGGCTCAGCCGGCCGCGCCAGGCGTCGAAGGCCGCCGGGTCGTCGGCGCGCAGGTGCCGGTACATCTCCCGCAGCAGCGCGGGCCGTTCGGTCCACAGGTACTCGAAGAGCGTCCCGGCGTAGGCGTAGAAGCGGAAGCCGTCACCGTCATAGGTGGCGTGCAGGATCCGGTCCACGTTCATCCGCGGACGGCCGCCGGCCGTGTCGGCGATGACGCCGCGCACCAGGGACCTGCGCACGGCGATCCCGTCGTCGCGGGTGGCGCCGTCGAAGAACTCCGCGGTCCCCTCGTCCATCGCGGTCGTGCGGTCGGCCTCGTACCAGGGACCCTCGCCGAAGTAACCGGGCACCGCGAACCGCCCGTTGAGGTAGTGCGTGTACTCGTGCCGGAACAGTTCCTCCAGGGTGAGCGAGGAGTCCTGCGGGACGCGTCGCTGGTAGGTGTAGAAGGTCGCGCCGCGTTCGATGTAGATCCCGCCGTTGTCGGTGGCCATACCGGTCAGCAGCGGGTGGTAGTTCTCGTAGTCGGCGCGCGAGGCGTACAGCACGACCGTGAGGACGGTGTTGGTGTCCCCCGCCAGCGGCTCCTCGGTGCCCAGGACGCGGTGGAACTGCGCCTTGACCTGCTTGCTCGCGTAGTAGAGCTGGTCGACGGTGGCGCGGTCCAGGCCGGTGCGGACGCCGATGGCCCCCTTGTCGTAGCGGTACGCGGCGGGGAAGATCCGCCGTTCGACGTCGGCCTTGCAGACGGCGTACGGCGCGCACGCCCCGTGGACATTGAGCCAGGAGGCGAGCTTGGCCCAGGGCGCGCTGCCGTAGCCGAAGTCCCGCACCACCGGACCCAGCAGGGCCCCCAGGTCCGGCACCAGGGTGGGCCGCAGGGCGGTGATCTGGCCGAAGCGGCCGTACTCGGCGAGGGCGTCGCGCACCGTCCACTCGTTCGGCGTGCCCTTCAGGTGGGTGTGGCCGGCGAACTTCCTGAAGGCTTCGCGGTACGCGGTGTTCCGGGCGGCCAGCGCGTGGAACGCGGTGTCCTGGTTGCCGGGGTACACGCCGAGGTAGTTGACGGAGAGCGCGGCGAGGACGGCACCGCCCCAGGCGCGGTCCCGGTAGGTGCTGGTGCGGTGCCGGTCCATGGTGGCCAGCACCTTCGGGATCAGGCCGAGCTGGGAGTGGCGCAGCCCGGGGGCGCTGCCCGCGTAGAGGGCCTCGCGGAGGGTGTCGGCGTTGGACCGGGTGGCGCGGAAGGTGCGCGGCGCGGTGCCGAAGGCGTGGATGGCACGCCGCATGGTTTCCGTGGTGGGCGGGTCGGTGACGTCGATCTCGTCCCGCGAGAAGTCGTGGTAGGCCACGGCGTGCAGGTAGGTGAACATCTCCAGCAGACGGCTGCCGTTCGCGGCGTCGTGGGCGGCGGCGAGGGCGGAGACGCGCCGGGACACGGCCTGGACGTGGGCGTCGGACATGACGGCGGCCAGCCGGGGCTCCCAGCTCCAGATCAGGCCGCGCAGGCAGCCGTCGGCGGTGACCGCCGGGTCGGCCAGGAAGTCCGCGAACGGCTCGGGCGCGAGGGGGGTGACCCCGTCCAGGGTGCACGGCACCGCGGACGGCGACACCGGGCGGACGGGGGACGGGGCGGTCTGCGGGCCGGGGACACGGGCGGTGGTGCGCCCGCCCGGGGCGGGGGCCGGCGCCGGGGCGGGACGGGGTGCCCTGGCCAGCCGCAGCACCTCGTCGTGCGGGCCGTGCCCGGCGGCCGCCGGGACGACGGGCGTGGCGGGCGGGCCCGCCGGGTGCGCCTGGGCGGCGCCCGGGCCGAGCAGTGCCTTGGCGAGGGTGGCGGCCGCGGCGAGGAGGGTGGCGGCGCGCGTGGGTCTGAACCGGGACAGCGGTAACACCTGCGGCTCCTGTGGGGAGGTTGGGGTGGGGCGTCAACGCCCGTGGCGCGCGGTGCTGTTGGCGGGAGACGCCACTGAAATGTGAGGCGTAACATAGTAATGTGAAATTGCACTGACAACCCCTGTGCACCATGTGCTTCCAAGCCCGCAGCTCAGCGCGCCGGCATCGGGGAGAACCGGCACCGGAGCCGCGCCGGCACCGGGGACACACCGGGCGCGCCGGCGCCACGGACGGCCCGGGGCTCGGGGCGGCGCCCCCCTCAGTCGAGTACGGCGACCCCGTCCAGCTCGACCATCGCCTGCTCGTCCCAGAGCCGGACCACCCCGATCACCGCCATCGCCGGGTAGTCGCGGCCGGCCAGCCGCCGCCAGAGTCGGCCCAGTTCGGCGGCGTGGGCCCGGTAGTCGGCGACGTCGGTGGCGTAGACGGTGACGCGGGCCAGGTCGTCCGGGCGTCCGCCGGCCGCCGCCAGCGCCGCGAGCAGGTTGGACAGGGCCGTCGCGAACTGCTCGGTCAGGGTCAGGCCCACCACCTTCCCGCTCCCGTCGAGCGCGGTCTGGCCGGCCAGGAAGACCAGCCGGGAGCCGGTCGCCGTGACGGCGTGCGAGAAGCCGGTGGGTGGCGCCAGGTGGGCGGGGTTGACGCGCTCCAGGCTCATGAGGCGTACAGCTCCTTGGCGATGATCGTGCGCTGGACCTCGGTGGCGCCCTCGTAGATGCGCGGGGCGCGGACCTCTCGGTAGAGGTGCTCCAGCAGATGGCCGCGTTGCAGCGCGCGGGCGCCGTGGAGCTGGACGGCGGCGTCGACGACGTACTGCGCGGACTCGGTGGCGAGCAGTTTCGCCATGGCCGCGCGCTTGGGCACATCGGGCGCGCCGGCGTCGTACGCCGCCGCCGCCGCGTACACCAGCAGCCGGGCCGCCTCGGTACGGGTGGCCATCTCGGCCACCTGGTGGGACACCGCCTGGAGGTCCTTCAGGGGCCCACCGAACGCGCTGCGGCCGGCGGTGTGGGTGAGGGTGGCGTCCAGTGCCGCCTGGGCCATGCCCACGGCGAAGGCCCCGACGCTGGGGCGGAAGAGGTTGAGGGTGGTCATGGCGACCTTGAACCCCCGGTCGGGCCCGCCGAGCACGTCCGCACGCGAGACCGGCACCCCGTCGAACCGGAGGCCGCCGATGGGGTGCGGGGAGAGCATGTCGATCGGCTCCCCGCTCAGCCCCGGGCGGTCGGCGGGCACCAGGAAGGCGGTGACCCCCCGGGCCCCGGCGCCCGGGGTCGTACGGGCGAAGACGGTGACGAGGTCGGCTTCGGGGGCGTTGGAGATCCAGCGCTTCTCACCGGTCAGCCGCCAGCCGTCGCCGTCCGGTTCGGCGCGCAGGGACAGCGCGGCGGCGTCCGAACCGGCGCCCGGCTCGCTGAGCGCGAAGGCGGCGACGGCCCGGCCGGCCGTCACCTCCGGCAGCCAGCGGGCCCGTTGCGCCGGTGTGCCGCAGGCGGCGACCGGATGGGCGCCCAGGCCCTGGAGGGCCAGGGCCGTCTCGGCCTCCGTACAGGCGTAGGCCAGGGATTCGCGCATCAGGCAGAGGTCGAGGGCGCCGGCGCCGAACAGCCGGGCGATGAGCCCGAGTTCCCCCAGGGCGGCCACCAGCGGACGGTTGACCCGGCCCGGTTCGCCCTTCTCGGCGAGGGGCCGCAAGTGCCGTGCCGCCAGGTCGCGCAGGTCGGCACACCACGCGCTCTGTGCCGGATCGAGCGTGAATACGGGCATTCGAGCCCCCTCAAGGGTCTATCGCGCACCGTTGACTGTCGTCACCTTCACGATACGCTCGTGGAGCGACCCCACCACGACAAGGGGGCGATTCATGGAGCTGGCTCGTTCCGCCCATCTCGACACCTTCGCCCGGGATCACCTGCCCCCGCCCGGGCAGTGGCCGCGACTGGTCTTCGATCTGCCGGAGCTGCGCTATCCGGACCGGCTCAACTGCGGCGCGGAGCTGCTGGACCGTACGGTGGAACGATTCGGCGCCGACCGGCCCGTCTTCCGGGACGGCGCTGGCGCGGTGTGGACGTACGGCGAACTGCGTGACCGGGTCGACCGCATCGCGCACACGCTGGGCGACCTGGGCGTGGTGCCGGGCAACCGGGTGCTGCTGCGCGGGCCGACGACGCCCTGGCTGGCGGCGTGCTGGCTGGCGGTGATGAAGGCGGGCGCGGTCGCCGTCACCGTACTGGCGCAGGCCCGGGCCGGCGAGCTGTCCGTCATGTGCGAGATGGCGCGCGTCAGTCACGCCCTCTGCGACAGCCGCGTGGTCGGCGAGCTGGTCAAGGCACGGGTGCCCGGGCTGCGGGTCACGGAGTACGGCGGTGACGCGCCCGGCGACCTGCTGCGGCTCGCCGCCCGCCCGCCGGGCCGGCGGGCCCGCTTCGAGGCGGTCGACACGGCCGCCGACGACGTGGCGCTGATCGCCTTCACCTCAGGCACCACCGGGCGCCCCAAGGGCTGCGCGCACTTCCACCGTGATGTGCTGGCCGTCGCCGACACCTTCTCCGCGCACGTGCTGCGGCCCCGGCCCGACGACCTGTTCGCGGGCAGCCCGCCGCTCGGCTTCACCTTCGGGCTCGGCGGGCTGCTGATCTTCCCGATGCGGGCGGGCGCCTCGGCCCTGCTGCTCGAACAGGCGGGCCCCCGGCAGCTGTTGCCGGCCGTCGCCGAGCACCGCGTGTCGGTGCTGTTCACCGCGCCCACCGCCTACCGCCTGATGCTGGCCGACGTCGGCGCCCACGACACCGGGTCGCTGCGCCGCTGCGTGTCGGCCGGTGAGAACCTGCCCGCCGCCACCTGGCAGGCCTGGTACGAACGGACCGGGCTGCGCCTGATCAACGGCATCGGGGCGACCGAGCTGCTGCACATCTTCGTCTCGGCCGCCGACGAGGCGATCAGACCCGGCACGACCGGGCTGCCCGTCCCCGGCTGGCAGGCGCGCGTGGTGGACGCCTCCGGGCACCCGGTGCCCGACGGGCAGGAGGGGCTGCTGGCCGTGCGCGGGCCGGTGGGCTGCCGCTATCTGTCCGACCCCCGCCAGAGCGAGTACGTCAGGGACGGCTGGAACATCACCGGCGACACCTACGTCCGGGAACCGGACGGCCACCTGCGCCATGTGGCCCGCGCGGACGACATGATCATCTCGGCCGGGTACAACATAGCGGGCCCCCAGGTCGAGGACGCGCTGCTGGAGCACCCCGATGTGCTGGAGGCGGCGGTCGTGGGCCATCCGGACGAGGTGCGCGGGCGGATCGTGGTGGCGTACGCGGTGCTGCGCGCGGGCGTCCCCCGCGACGGCGCCACCGAGGAGGCGCTGCGCGCCTTCGTCACCTCGCGCCTCGCCCCCTACAAGTGCCCCCGCCGGTTCGTGTTCCTGGACGAACTGCCGCGCACCGCCACCGGCAAGCTCCAGCGCTTCCGGCTGCGCGCGCCGTGACCCTGGGCGGCGCCCCGGGGCGGACCGGGGCGAGCCTAGAGTGAACGCGTGACCGAGCAGCACACCCCGCGTTCCCTGATCGTCTCCCTGTACGGCGCGTACGGGCGCGGGCCCGACAACGCCCCGCTGCCGGTGGCCGAGCTGATCCGGCTGCTGGGGGTGCTCGGCGTGGACGCCCCGTCGGTGCGCTCCTCGGTCTCCCGGCTTAAGCGACGCGGGCTGCTGGAGCCGCGCCGCACGGCCGAGGGGGCCGCCGGATACGCCCTGTCGGCCGACGCCCGCCAGCTGCTGGACGACGGTGACCGGCGGATCTACTCGGCCGGGGCGGCGAAGCTGTCCGACGGCTGGGTCCTGGCGGTCTTCTCCGTACCGGAGGCCGAGCGGCACAAGCGGCACCTGCTGCGTTCACGGCTGGGGCGGCTGGGCTTCGGCACGGCGGCACCCGGGGTGTGGATCGCCCCGGCGGCGCTGTACGACGAGACCCGGCACACACTGCGCCGGCTGCGGCTGGACCCGTACGTGGACCTGTTCCGCGGTGACCACCTGGGCTTCGCGCCGACCGCGCGGACCGTGGGCCGGTGGTGGGACCTGGCCGCCATCGCCGAGCGGCACGAGGAGTTCCTCGACCGGCACGAACCGGTGCTGCGCCGGTGGTCGTCGTCGGGCGGCTCGGCGGAGGAGGCCTACCAGGACTACCTGCCGGCCCTGGACTCCTGGCGGCGGCTGCCGTACGCCGACCCCGGCCTGCCGGCCGAACTGCTGCCGGAGGGGTGGCCGGGGGGCCGGTCCGCCGCCGTCTTCGGGGCGCTGCACGCCCGGTTGCGGGACGCGGGGGCCGAGTTCGTCAACCGCCCGCGCTGAGCGTCAGGCGCGGTCTGGGCCCGTCGGTGCGGCCGGTGGGCGGCTTGCGGCTGCCCGCGCGGTACTGCGCCGGCCAGGGGGCGCCCGGGCCCTGGTAGCCCTGCTCGGCGGCGGCGTGCAGCGTCCAGTGCGGGTCGTAGAGGTGGGGGCGGGCCAGCGCGCACAGGTCGGCGCGGCCGGCCAGCAGCAGGGAGTTGACGTCGTCCCAGGACGAGATGGCGCCGACGGCGATGACGGGCACACCCAGCGCGCCCCGGATCCGGTCGGCGTAGGGGGTCTGGTACGAGCGGCCGAACTCGGGGCGCTCGTCGGGCACCACTTGGCCGGTGGAGACGTCGATCGCGTCGGCACCGTGCTCGGTGAAGGCGCGGGCGATCCCGACGGCGTCCTCGGCGGTGGTGCCGCCGGGCGCCCAGTCGGTGGCGGAGATACGGACGGTCATGGGCCGCTCGCCCGGCCAGGCCGCCCGTACCGCGTCGAAGACCTCCAGCGGGAAGCGGAGCCGTCCGGTGAGGGAGCCGCCGTAGGCGTCCGTGCGCCGGTTGGTCAGCGGGGAGAGGAACCCGGACAGCAGATAGCCGTGGGCGCAGTGCAGTTCGAGCAGGTCGAAGCCGGCGCGGGCGGCACGCCGGGCCGCGGCGGCGAACTGCTCCCTGAGGTCGGTGAGCGCCGCCCGGTGCAGTTCGTGGGGCACCTGGCTGACACCGGGGTGGTACGGGAGGGGGGAGGCCGCGACCAGGGGCCAGTTGCCGGTGTCGAGGGGCTGGTCGATGCCCTCCCACATGACCTTGGTGGAGCCCTTGCGGCCGGAGTGGCCGAGCTGGACGCCGATGGCGGTGCCGGGCGCACGCTGGTGCACGAAGTCGGTGACGTGGCGCCAGGCGGTGGTCTGCTCGGGGTTCCACAGGCCGGCGCAGCCGGGGGTGATCCGGCCTTCGGCGCTGACGCAGACCATCTCGGTCATCACCAGTCCGGCGCCGCCGAGGGCGCGGGCGCCGAGGTGGACGAGGTGGAAGTCGCCCGGGACGCCGTCCACGGCGGAGTACATGTCCATCGGTGAGACCACGACCCGGTTGCGCAGCGTCAGCCCGCGCAACCGGAACGGGGTGAACATCGGCGGGGTGGCGGGCGGGCAGCCGAAGTCGCGTTCGACGGCGTCGGTGAAGGCGGCGTCGCGCAGCCGCAGGTTGTCGTGGGTGACCCGGCGGCTCCGGGTGAGCAGGTTGAAGGCGAACCGGCGGGGCGGCTGGTCCGCGTACCCGGCCAGGTCCTCGAACCAGCGCAGGCTGGCCGTCGCGGCGCGCTGGGTGGACTCGACGACCGGGCGGCGTTCGGCCTCGTAGGCGGCGAGGGCCCGGTCGAGGCCGGGCTGCTCCTGGACGCAGGCGGCGAGCGCGAGGGCGTCCTCGACGGCGAGCTTGGTGCCGGAGCCGATGGAGAAGTGGGCCGTGTGGGCGGCGTCACCGAGGAGTACGACGTTGCCGTGGGACCAGCGGTCGTTGACGACCGTGCGGAAGGCCGTCCAGGTGGAGTTGTTGGAGCTCAGCGGCCGGCCCCGCAGGGCACCGGAGAAGATCTTGGCGCTGCGGGCGATGGACTCCCGCTCGTCCAGCTCGTCGAAGCCCGCCGCGCGCCAGACCTCCTCGCGCATCTCCACGATGACCGTGGAGGCGTCCGGCGCGTAGGGATAGCCGTGGAGCTGCATGAGGCCGTGTTCGGTCTCCGCGGTCTCGAAGCGGAAGGCCGCGAAGGCGAAGTCGGCGGCCAGCCAGATGTAGCGGCAGCGGTGGGTGGTCACCCGGGGCCGGAAGACGCCGGCATGGGCCTCGCGGGTCCGGCTGTGCACGCCGTCGGCGGCGACGACGAGGTCGTGGGTGGCGGCGAGCTCGGCGGCGGGCGGCGCCCCGGTGCGGAAGCGGAGGCGTACGCCCAGGCCGGCGCAGCGGTCCTGGAGGATCTCCAGCAGCCGCCGGCGACCCAGCGCGGCGAAACCGTGACCGCCGGAGGTCAGCAGACGGCCGCGGTGGACGATGTCGATGTCCTCCCAGCGGACGAACTCCCGCTGGAGCGCGGCGTACACCTCCGGGTCGGCGTGCTCGATGCCGCCGAGGGTCTCGTCGGACAGGACGACGCCGAAACCGAAGGTGGCGTCGGGCGCGCCCCGTTCCCAGACGGTGACCTCACGGGCCGGGTCGAGCCGTTTGAGGAGGGCGGCGGCGTAGAGCCCACCGGGGCCGCCTCCGATGACCGCGATGCGCACGGGACCTCACCGCCCCCGCCACGCGGGGGGCCGCTTCCCGGTGAAGGCGGCGTGGAACTCGGCGTAGTCCTCGCCGTTCATCAACAGGGCCTGGGTGGCGGCGTCGAGTTCGACGGCGGCGGCCAGCGGCATGTCGAGCTCGGCCGTGAGCAGCGCCTTGGTCTGGGCGTGGGCGAGGGCGGGGCCGTCGGCGAGGCGGCGGGCGAGCCCGGCTGCGCGGGTGTCGGCCCGGCCCTCGTCGGTGAGTTCGCTGATCAGTCCGATGCGTTCGGCTTCGGGGGCGCGCACGGGTTCGCCGAGCATGAGCAGCCGGGTCGCGTGGCCCAGGCCGACGACCCGGGGCAGCAGGTAGGCGGCGCCCATGTCCCCGCCGGACAGGCCGACCCGGGTGAAGAGGAACGCGAACCGGGTGGAGGGGTCGGCGACCCGGAAGTCGGCGGCGAGCGCCAGCACGGCCCCGGCGCCCGCGGCGACACCGTGGAGGGCGGCGACCACCGGGAAGGGGCACTCGCGCAGGGCGCGCACGACCTGGCCGGTCATCCGGTTGAAGTCCAGCAGCTCGGCGGTGTCCATGGCGAGGGTGGCGCCGATGATCTCGTCCACGTCCCCGCCGGAGCAGAAGCCGCGGCCCTCGCCGGCGAGGACGAGAGCCCGTACGGCGCGTTCCCGGGAGAGCTGGGCGAGCAGGTCGCGCAGGTCGGCGTAGGCGCCGAAGGTGAGGGCGTTGAGCTTGGCGGGGCGGGCGAGGGTGACCGTGCCGACGCCGTCCTCGACGGAGAGGCGCAGATGGCGCCACTCGTCGGTGCGGGGCGCGGAACCGGTGAACGGGCTCATGGGGCGGCCTCCCTCGGCGAGCGGCTGTCGTGTGCCTGCCGTGCCTGTCACTCGAAGCTATCACTCGTACGTGACTTCCGTCACGAGTGCGCTATATGGGGGGTGACGGGCCCGCCGACCGCGCTTCGTAAAGTTGAAGGAGGGACATCCGCCCGTCCCGGCTCCCCGTTGTCCGCCGTCCGTCGCTTGCCCTCGCCCGCCGCCGCCCGCCGCCCCGAGCAGATCCCGGAACCCGCACCGTGTCCGTAGCCTCCAGTCCCTCCTCCTGGCGCGTGCCGCTGCCGCACACCACGGCCGCGGTGCCCCTCGCCCGTGCCCTGATAAGGACGGCGCTGGCGGACCCGGACGCCCCGGCCGACAGCGACACGGCCGAGCTGCTGACCGCCGAACTGGTGGCGAACGCCGTGGAGCACACCCCCGGCCCCGGACCGATCGAGCTGGTCGTTCGGGTGCGGCCGTCCGGCTGCCGGGTCGAGGTGCACGACCACGACCCGGCACCGCCCGGCGACCTGGCGCTGCCCGGGCCGGACCAGGAGCCCGACCCCTGGCAGGAGCACGGGCGGGGCCTGCTGCTGATCCGCACCCTCAGCGCGGCGTGCGGTCAGCGCCGTACCGCGCGGGGCAAGGCCGTGTGGTTCACGCTCCCGGCGCTCGGGACGGCGTGACCCGCGGTGCGCCGGCCAGGCGCGAATTGCGGCGCCCGTAGAACCCGTAGACCAGCGCCCCGGCGACCAGGAAGACGGCGAACTGCGCCCATGTGGTCCAGCCGGTGCCCCACATCAGGTAGAGGCAGAACAGCACTCCGAGGGCGGGGCTCAGCGGGTAGAGCGGCACCCGGAAGCTGGTCTCGGTGCCCGGGTAGCGGCGGCGCAGGGCGACCACCGCGACATTGACCACGGCCATGACGGCCAGGGTGCCGATGGTCGTCAGGTTGACCACCACCGCCAGCGGCACCACGGCGGCCGGGACGGCGAAGACGGCGGCGACGATCCAGGTGTTGGCGACCGGTGTCGCGGTCCTGGCCGACACCTTCTCGAAGACGTGCGGGATCAGCCCGTCGCGGGACATCGACATCAGGATCCGGGTCTGGCCGTACATCACGGCCAGCACCACCGAGGCGATGGCGACGACCGCGCCGAAGGCGATGACCCCGCCGCCGACCGCCGAGTCGGTGACCTCGTCCACGATCAGGGAGAGCGCGGCCGGCTTGTCGGCGACGTCGGCGGCCGACATCGCCCCGATGGCCGAGACGGCGACCAGGCAGTACAGCAGCGTGACCAGGCCGATACAGATCATGATCGCCAGAGGGATGTTCTTGCGCGGGTCCTTCACCTCCTCGCCGGCGGTGGTGATCGCGTCGAAGCCGATGTACGAGAAGAACGCCACCGAGGCGCCTGAGGTGACCCCGGTCAGGCCGTGCGTGACGAACGGCGACAGGTTGCCGGACCGGAAGGCGGTGAGGGCGATCGCGCAGAAGAGCACCAGGATCGTGATCTTCACGACGGCCATGACGGCGGTGGCCCGGGCGCTCTCCCGTACGCCGCGGACCAGGAGCACGGCGGCGAGCGCGATCACGACGACGGCGGGGACGTTGACGACGCCGCCGTCCCCGGGCGGACTGGAGAGCGCGGCGGGCAGCCGCCAGCCGACCAGGCTGTCGAGGAGTTCGTTGAGGTACTGGCCCCAGCCGACCGCGACGGCGGAGACGGAGACGCCGTACTCCAGCAGCAGGCACCAGCCGACGAGAAAGGCCACCCGTTCGCCCAGGGTGGCGTACGCGAAGGAGTAGGAGCTGCCCGACACCGGGATGGCGCTGCCCAGCTCGGCGAAGGAGAAGGCGGTGAAGACACAGGTGATCGCGGCCAGGGCGAACGAGACGACGACCGCGGGACCGGCCTCGGCCACACTGTCGGACAGGCCGACGAAGATGCCCGTGCCGACGATGGCACCGACGCCGAAGCACACGAGCTGGAACAGGCCCATGGTGCGCTTCAGGCCGTGCCCCTCCAGGTCGGACCCGGATTCGGCGACGAGCTGGGCGGGGCTCTTGAGGCGGCTGGCGAGGCGCGGTCCGCTGGGACGCATGGGGTGGTTCTCTTCTCTTGGCCGGGAGGTCGGGCGCAGACGGCAGGGGGTTCGAGCCTGCGAGCCCGGACCCCGCCCCGTGCGCCCATCCCGGCCGCGACACCGCATATTCCCCTGAACGGCCCTACCGCTACCGGGGAGCGGGAGCCCCCGGGCCGGCGGCCGGCGCGGGGCCGCGCGGGGCCGGCGCGGGGCTGCGGGGGCGCCGGGACCCTCGTCCGGTGATCTGCAGACATCGGGTTCTCTGCAGGCTGACACCCACGAAGAATCGATCCACGTTTCCGTGAATTCAGGACCTCATGTACTGTCGTGGTGTGCTGACTATCGCCTCCGACATCGAGGTGCTGGCCCGGTTCGGCCGCGCGCTGGCCGACCCGATCCGCTGCCGCGTCCTGCTCGCCCTGCGCGACGCCCCCGCCTACCCCGCCGACCTCGCCGCCACCCTCGGCATCTCCCGGACCCGGCTGTCGAACCACCTCGCGTGCCTGCGCGACTGCGGCCTGGTCGTCACCGTCCCCGACGGACGCCGCACCCGCTACGAGCTCGCCGACGACCGCCTCGGCAACGCCCTGGACGACCTTCGCACCGCCGTGGTCGCCGTCGAGACCGACCGGACCTGCACGGACGCCGATGAGAAGGGCTGCTGCTGACCATGACCGCGGAGACATCCATATCCCTCGGCCCCGACCCGGCCCGGCGCGACGCGCTCGCCGAGCGGATACGGCTGCTGGTCGCCGCGACCATCACCTACAACGTCATCGAGGCGATCGTCGCCATCACCGCCGGGACGATCGCCTCCTCCACGGCCCTGATCGGCTTCGGCCTCGACTCGGTCATCGAGGTGTCCTCCGCCGCGGCGGTCGCCTGGCAGTTCTCCGCCCGCGAGCACGCCGTGCGCGAGGCCTGGGAGAAGACCACCCTGCGGATCATCGCGGTCTCCTTCTTCGCGCTCGCCGCGTATGTCACCTTCGACGCCGCCCGCGCGCTGACCGGCACCGGTGAGGCCGAGCGCTCCCTCCCCGGCATCGCGATCGCCGCCCTGTCGCTGGCCGTGATGCCGTTCCTGTCGGCCGCCCAGCGCAAGGCCGGCCGCGAACTCGGTTCCGCCAGCGCGGTCGCCGACTCCCAGCAGACCCTGCTGTGCACCTACCTGTCCGCCGTGCTGCTGGTCGGCCTGGTGCTCAACGCCACGCTGGGCTGGTCCTGGGCCGACCCGATCGCCGCCCTCGTCATCGCCGCCATCGCGGTGAAGGAAGGCCGCGACGCCTGGCAGGGCAAGGGCTGCTGCGCGCCCACGGCGGCGGTGCCGTCCGCCGGCGTCGAGGCGGACGCGTGCGGCTGCCGCCCCGGCCGCGACTGCCGCTGACCTCACCAGCCATCGCGAGGGCCCCGGGCACCGAGCCGGGCCCTCGCCGCGTGTGCGGCCCACTCCGCGTCGTCGGCTTCCTCGGAGGCGGCCGGGTCGCGCAGCGGGCGCAGGCCCTTGCCGGGGCGGCTGTCCTGGATGGTGAACAGGTAGCGGCCCATGAAGTTGATGTGCCGGTCCCTTGAGCGGGAAGAGCCTCGCTGCGTCCTGGTCCTTGCCAGCAGTCTCACGCGCGGGTCGGCCCACCGGTTCGACGGGCGGCGAACACGTCGCGCCGGTTCAGGACGCGGTGCGGCTGCTCCAGCACGCACACCGCGTACGCATCGCGGTCGACCGCGCCCTGCGGCGGCTTGCCGTTGGAGCTCCGGGCGCGTGGGCGCACCTCGGTGAGCGTCCCGTACGCCTCGGCCCGCTCATCAGGCAGAAACCCCACCGGCACGAGCGGACCGCAGCCAGCACCGGGACCCGCCCGGCGCTCTTTCCGCGAACCTCGGCGGCACCCCCGGCAGGTGTGCTGGCCGACCAGGATCAATCTCAGCGGCACTTCCTGTGCCGCGACTACTCACACCCGGGCGCGGGGCCGGTGGCCAGGGTGGCGACCATGACGGCCTTGATGGTGTGCAGCCGGTTCTCGGCCTCGTCGAACACCACGGAGTGTGCGGACTCGAAGACCTCGTCGGTGACCTCCAGCGCGGTCAGTCCGTGGCGCTCGTGGATCTCCCGGCCCACCTTGGTGCCCAGGTCGTGGAAGGCGGGCAGGCAGTGCATGAACTTGACCGCCGGGTTCCCGGTGGCCCGCAGGACGTCCATGGTCACGGCGTACGGGCCGAGGGCGGTGATCCGCTCGTCCCAGACCTCCTCGGGCTCCCCCATGGAGACCCAGACGTCCGTGGCGACGAAGTCGGCGCCCCTGACCCCCTCGGCCAGGTCCTCGGTGAGCGTGATCCGCGCGCCGCTGCCCTCGGCGGCCTCCCGGGCGCGGGCGACGACCGCGTCGGCCGGCCAGTACGCCCGGGGCGCCACGATCCGGACGTCCATGCCCAGCAGCGCCCCGGTGACCAGGTAGGAGTTGCCCATGTTGAGCCGCGCGTCCCCCAGGTAGGCGAGACTGACGCGCTCCAGGGGCTTGTCGGTGTGCTCGGTGATGGTGAGCACGTCGGCGAGCATCTGGGTGGGGTGCCAGTCGTCGGTGAGCCCGTTGTAGACCGGGACCCCGGCGTACGCGGCGAGTTCCTCGACACCGGCCTGGCTGTCGCCCCGGTACTCGATGGCGTCGAACATCCGGCCGAGGACGCGGGCGGTGTCCTTGATCGACTCCTTGTGGCCGATCTGGGAGCCGGACGGGTCGAGGTAGGTGGTGGAGGCACCCTGGTCGGCCGCGGCCACCTCGAACGCGCAGCGGGTGCGCGTCGAGGTCTTCTCGAAGATCAGCGCGATGTTCTTGCCGCGCAGCCGCCGCACCTCGGTACCGGCCTTCTTGGCGGCCTTGAGCTCGGCGGCCAGGGCGATCAGACCGCGCAGCTCCTCGGCGGTGAAGTCCAGCTCCTTGAGGAAGTGGCGGCCGGTGAGGTCGGTGGCCATGGATGCTCCTGGGTTCCGGGTACGGGGACTGCGGAAGTGTATACGAAAGACAGTATGTCTATACGGAAGACGGGGCCCGCCGCCCGCCGGGCCGCCCCGGCGGGTTCCCCGGCGCCCGCCGGGGGCGCACTACACGGCGTCGCGTTCGACGGGACAGCTCATGCAGCGCGGCCCGCCCCGGCCCCGGCCCAGTTCGCTGCCCGGGATCTCGATGACCTCGATGCCGACCTTGCGCAGATGGGTGTTGGTGGTGACGTTCCGCTCGTAGGCGACGACCACCCCGGGCTCCACCGCCAGCACGTTGCACCCGTCGTCCCACTGCTCGCGCTCGGCCGCGTGCACGTCCTGGGTGGCCGTGAGGACCCGGATCGAGGGCAGCCCCAGCGCGGCCGCTATCGCGGTGTGCATGTGCTCGGGCGGATGGTCGGTCACCTTGAGCGTCCGGCCGCCGTCACCCGGCTCGATGGTGTACGAGCGGAGCATGCCCAGCCCGGCGTACTGGGTGAACGTGTCGGGCGCGACCATCGTCATCACCGTGTCCAGATGCATGAACGCCCGCCGCTTGGGCATGTCCAGCGCCACGATCGTCCGGGCCGAGCCCGCCGCGAACAGCCCCCGGGCCAGCATCTCGACCGCCTGGGGGGTGGTGCGCTCGCTCATCCCGATGAGCACCGCGCCGTTGCCCAGGACCAGGACGTCACCGCCCTCGATGGTGGACGGGTAGTCGTCCTGCCCCTCCGACCAGTGGTGGAAGTCCCCGGCCAGGGAGCCGGTGAACAGCGGGTGGTGCTTGTAGATGGCCTCGAAGTGGACCGTCTCGCGCTGCCGGGCGGGCCAGCGCATGGCGTTGATGGACACCCCGTCGTAGATCCAGGCCGAGGTGTCGCGGGTGAACAGGTGGTTGGGCAGCGGCGGCAGCAGGAAGTCGTCCAGGTCCATCACATGGAAGCGGACCGAGGTCGGCTCGGCGTGGCCGGCCAGGAACTCCCGCTTGGTCATCCCGCCGACCAACGCCTCCACCAGGCTCCCCGTCTCCATCCCGTCGAACACCGCCCTGAGGTGGTCGGTGGCGAGCGGCCCGTACTCCTTCTCGTCGAAGACCCGGTCCAGGACCAGCTTCCTGGCCGCCGGGAGCTCCAGCGACTCACGGAGCAGGTCGCCGAAGAGGTGCACCTCCACCCCTCTGTCGCGCAGCACGTCGGCGAACCCGTCGTGCTCCTGGCGCGCGCGCCGCACCCACAGCACGTCGTCGAAGAGCAGTGTGTCCTTGTTGCTGGGCGTCAACCGCTTCAGCTCCAGGTCGGGCCGGTGCAGGATGACGCGGCGAAGGCGCCCGGTCTCGGAGGCGACATGGAATCCCATGCCATCATCCTCACCACGTGAGCCGCACTTCACCCGGCGAACTGCCGCAACTTCTCCAGGCGTATCTCACACTGCAGGGCGTCGGTGGCGGCGCGGACAGCAGCTCGGCGGCCCGCCCCGGCGTCATCCCGGCGATCCCGCACCGGTGGGTGAGCTCGTCCGCCAGGAGCCGTACGTGGTCGGTGCCGGCGGCCCGGCGCACGGCCTCCGCGAAGGGGTGGCCGGCCGAGCCGGCGGCAGCGGCGAACGGCTCGGTGTGCACCAGCAGGGCGAGCAGCGCGCGCGGCCCTCCCGCGGCGCCTTCCGTGCGCTCCAGCCGCCGCACCTGCTCGTCCAGTCCGCGGGCCATCAGCTCACGCAGGGGAACGGAGCGGACCAGGGCGTCGGCGGCCCTGGGCACCAGGGCCAGCGGACGCGTCCCGGGCACCCGCGACGCGTCGGTCACCTCGGCCAGGACCAGTTCGGCGCGGACCGACCGGGCGAACCGTGGCTCCTCCAGCAGCTCCTCGACCGCCCCCGCGCGGCACCCGCCCAGCCACTGGGCGACCCCCAGGTACGGCGGCTCCTCGGGGGACGGTTCGGTGAAGGGCACCCCGGCACGGCGCAGCGCGGCCAGCGCCGCCAGGCCGGGGCTGCCCGCGCGGGCGATCAGGCGCGCGCCCTCCTCCAGGGCGTACGGCAGCAGCTCGGGCGCGCCGGCGGTCGCCTTGGTGAGCGCGTCACGCGATTGGGTCGCCGCCCGCCCCGGCTCGGCGACCGCGGTGCCGGCGCACCGCCGCAGCGGGGCCAGCAGCGCCATGGCCGTCGCGGCGTGCCCAAGGTGGTCGTGGCAGACCCGGGTGAGGAACCCCGGCGGGGACGTCCGTACCCGGCCGACCGGCAGGTGAGCAGCCCCGCCCGGCCGGCCTCCGGCCCGTCGGCACCGCCGGGCTCCACCACCGCGTACCGCAGGGCCCGCTGCCGGTACGGGTCGGGCCACACCGCGCGGATCAGCGCCGCGGGCACCGGCAGCGAGCCCACCATCCACCGCTCGACGCTGCCGCTCGCCCCGGCGGCGTGGTCACCGATCCAGTCCGCCAACGCGGTCAGCGCGGTCACCGCCGCCTCGCCCTGAGCGCCGGCGGCAGCCTCTTCAGCTCCCGCCCGGTGGCGGCCCTGCGGCAGCGCACCACCGGCTTCGGCTCGGCGTGGGCGTCGAGCGCCACCTCGTACTCCCCGGCCCCGGCAGCCGTCCACCCCACGGTCACACCCATGACGTACTCCCCCGTGTCCCCGCTCCCCCGCCCCTTGTCCCAGCGAGTGACCACACCCTACGGGGAGGCACTGACAGTGCCTCCCCGCACGGTCCGGCCCGGCATCACAGGCGCGGGTCGACCGGTTCCGACTCCAGGGCCAGCACCGCGAACACCGCCTCGTGGACCCGCCACAGCGGCTCCCCGCCGGCCAGCCGGTCCAGCGCCTCCAGGCCCAGCGCGTACTCACGCAGCGCGAGGGACCGTTTGTGGCCGAGGAACCGCTCCCGCAGACGCTCCAGGTTCCGCGGACGCGTGTACTCCGGCCCGTAGACGATCCGCAGGTACTCCCGGCCACGCACCTTGACGCCCGGCTGGACCAGCCGGCCCCTGCCGTCGCGGACGAGCGCGTCCAGCGGCTTGACGACCATGCCCTCGCCGCCCGCACCGGTCATCTCCAGCCACCAGTCGACACCCGAGCGGACCGAGGCCTCGTCAGCGGTGTCCACGATCAGCCGGCGGGTGGCCTGGAGCAGGCCGGCCGGGTCGTGCTCCACCAGCCGGTCCAGCCAGGCCAGTTGCTCGTCGTGGGGCACGGCAGCCAGCGAGCGGCCGCGCACCGCGAGGACCTGGAACGGCGCGAAGCGCACCCCGTCGAGCCCCTCGGTGCTCCAGCAGTAGCGCCGGTAGGCGCGGGTGAACGCCGCCGCGTCCGCCGCCCGCTCCCGCTGCCTGTCCAGCAGGCCGGCCACCTCGATCCCCCGGCCCTCGGCGGCCTCCAGGGCGGCCACCGCCCCGGGGAACACCGCCCCGGAGGCGGCGCCCACCGCCGCGTACTGGGTGCGCAGCAGCCCGGACGCCTTCAGCGACCACGGCATGAGCTCGCCGTCGAGCAGCAGCCAGTCCGTGTCCAGCTCCGCCCACAGCCCAGCCGCCGTGACGGCCGCGCGCAGCCGCTCCAGCACCTGCTCGGTCACCGCGGGGTCGTCGAAGAACGGCCGTCCGGTGCGGGTGTGCAGCGCGCCGGTCGGCCCGTCGACGCCGAACCGTTCCCGGGCCGCGCCGGCGTCGCGGCACACCAGCGCCACCGCCCGCGAACCCATGTGCTTCTCCTCGCACACGACGCGCCGGACACCGTCCGACCGGTACTGCGCGAACGCCTCCGCCGGGTGCTCCAGGTAGCCCTCGGCCCGTGAGGTGGCGGTCGGCGCCATGGTCGGCGGCAGATACGCGAGCAGCCTGGGGTCCACCGCGAACCGGCTCATGACCTCAAGCGCCGCGGCGGCGTTCTCCTCGCGCACGCCGACATTGCCCAGGTGCCGGGTCTCCACCACCCGGCGCCCGTGCACGTCGGCCAGGTCCAGGGGGCGCCCCTGGTGCCCGCCGGGCGCGTCGGAGGCGAGCGGCTTGGCCGGCTCGTACCAGACCTTCTCGGCCGGTACGTCGACCAGTTCGCGCTCCGGCCAGCGCAGGGCGGTCATCCGGCCGCCGAACACCGCCCCGGTGTCCAGGCAGATGGTGTTGTTGATCCAGGAGGTGCTCGGCACCGGGGTGTGGCCGTAGACCACGGCCGCGCGCCCCCGGTACTCCTCCGCCCAGGGGTAGCGCACCGGCAGCCCGAACTCGTCGGTCTCGCCGGTGGTGTCCCCGTACAGCGCGTGCGAGCGCACCCGGCCCGAGGTCCGGCCGTGGTACTTCTCGGGAAGGCCGGCGTGGCAGACGACGAGCCTGCCCCCGTCCAGCACGTAGTGGCTGACGAGTCCGTCGATGAACTCCCGCACCCGGACGCGGAACTCCTCGCTCTCCTTCTCCAACTGCTCGACGGTCTCGGCCAGACCGTGGGTCTGCTGCACCTTCTTGCCCTTGAGCCACCGGCCGAGCTTGTTCTCGTGGTTGCCCGGGACGCACAGCGCGTCGCCGGACGCGACCATGCCCATCACGCGGCGCAGCACCCCGGGGCTGTCCGGTCCCCGGTCGACCAGGTCGCCGACGAAGACCGCGGTACGCCCGTCGGGGTGGCTGCCGTCCACGTAGCCCAGCTCGGCCAGCAGCGTCTCCAGTTCGGAGCTGCAGCCGTGGATGTCGCCGATGATGTCGAACGGCCCGGTTAGGTGCCGCAGGTCGTTGAACCGCCTCTCCAGGACCACCTCGGCGCTCTCGGCCTCCGCCACACCGCGCAGGACGTGCACCTTGCGGAATCCCTCGCGCTCCAGACCGCGCAGCGACCGCCGGAGTTCGCGGCGGTGGCGCTGGATGACGTGACGGGGCACGCCGGCCCGGTCGGAGCGGGCGGCGTTGCGCTCGGCGCAGACCTCCTCCGGCGTGTCGAGGACGATCGCGATGGGCAGGACGTCGTGCTCGCGGGCCAGCCGGACGAGCTGCCTGCGGCTCTCCTGCTGGACGCTGGTGGCGTCGACGACCGTCAGCCGCCCCGCCGCCAGGCGCTTGCCCACGATGTAGTGCAGGACGTCGAAGGCGTCACCGCTGGCGCTCTGGTCGTTCTCGTCGTCGGCGACCAGACCGCGGCAGAAGTCGGAGGAGACGATCTCGGTGGGCTTGAAGTGCTTGCGCGCGAAGGTCGACTTCCCGGACCCGGTGGCGCCGATGAGGACCACGAGGGACAGGTCGGTGACGGGCAGCTCGCGCCGCACGGCGACAGCGGTGCCGGTGCCGGTGCCGGCAGTGGTGCCGGTGCCGGTGCCGGCAGTGGTGCCGGTGCCGGTGCCGGCAGTGGTGCCGGTGCCGGTGCCGGCAGTGGTGCCGGTGCCGGTGGTTGCGCTGGTCATGCGGCGTCCTCCTCCGTGGTCGTGACGGGTGCGGCCGTGGCGGGCACGGCTGTGACGGGTGCGGCCGTGGCGGGTGCGGCCGTGGCGGGTGCGGTCGCCGCGCCGGTCACGGAGGCGTCCCCGGTGGCTTTCCCGGTGGTCGTGGTGAACACCGCCATCTGCGTGGGCGGCCCCACCTCGGGGTCGTCGGGCCCCACCGGGAGGAACTCCACGCCGTACCCGTGCCGCTCGGCCACCCGGTGCGCCCAGCCGCGGAACTCCTCACGGGTCCACTCGAAACGGTGGTCGCTGTGGCGCACCCGCCCGGCCGGGAGGCTCTCCCAGCGGACGTTGTACTCCACGTTCGGGGTCGTCACGATCACCGTCGCCGGCCGCGCCGAGCCGAACACCGCGTACTCCAGGGCGGGCAGCCTCGGCAGGTCGAGGTGTTCGACGACCTCGCTCAGCACCGCCGCGTCGTACCCCTTGAGCCGCTTGTCGGTATAGGTGAGGGCGCCCTGGAGCAGGGTCACCCTCCCGGCCTGCCGCTCGCCGAGCCGGTCCAGCCGCAGTCTGCGGGCGGCCACCGTGAGCGCGCGCACCGACACGTCGACACCGACGACGTCGGTGAACCGGACGTCCTTGAGGAGCGCCTGCACCAACTGGCCCTGTCCGCAACCCAGATCCAGCACCCGGCTCGCCCCGGCGCGGCGCAGCTCCCGGAGGATCGCCTCCCGGCGCCGCTCGGCTAGCGGCACCGGCGCCTCCTCCGTGTCGGTGGTCTCGTCCACCGCGTTGTCGACGTCCTCGGCCTCCAGGTCGTCCGCCTCCGCCAGCCGGGCCAGCTCCAGCCGCTCCATCGCCTGCCGGGTCAGACCCCAGCGGCGCGACAGATAACGGCTGGTGATGAGCTTCTGCTCCGGGTGCGCGGCCAGCCAGCCCTCGCCCGCCCGCAGCAGCTTGTCCACCTCGTCGGGCGCCACCCAGTAGTGCTTGGCGTCGTCGAGGACCGGCAGCAGCACGTACAGGTGCCGCAGCGCCTCGGCGAGCCGCAGCTCGCCCTCCAGCACCAGGCGTACGTAGCGCGAGTCGCCCCACTGCGGGAACTGCTCGTCCAGCACCACCGGTTCCGCCAGCACCGAGGCCCAGCCGAGCGGCTCGAACAGTGCCCTGACCAGGTCCGGGCCGCCCCGTGCGGGCAGCGCCGGCACCTCCACGCGCAGCGGCAGGGACTCGTCCGCCCGGCCGGGCAGTGCCTCGCAGACGCCGCGCAGAGCGCTCTTGAAGACGGTGCTCATCGCGACGGACAGCAGGGAAGAGGCCGCGTACGGCCGGTCGTTCACGTACTGTGCCAGCGCGGCGTCGGGCGCGCCGCCCCGGCCCTTGCCCCGGCCGCGCCGGACCAGCGTCACCGGGTCGACCTCCAGCAGCAAAGCGGCGGTGCAGCGCTCGGCGGACGCCTCCGGGTAGAACACATGGGCGGTGCCGTGCGAGGTGGAGAACCTCTGCGCCTTGTCGGGGTGCTTGTGCAGCAGGAAGCCGAGGTCGGTCGCGGGACGCCCCGGAGAGCCGGTCGTACTGATCGTCAGGAACACACGTCCGAGTATCACCGTCCGCGGGCGGCGCCCACCAGGGGTTTTCCGCCCGCCCCTCCCCCGGTCGGCCCGGGCCCCGCCGGACGGGCCGCCACCACCACGTGGGCCAAGGCGGCCGACCGGCACGACGGCGGACCGGCGCCACGGCGGGCCGGTGGCAACCGGCCGGCTCACGCACCGGGCACGGGCCCGTCCATGGGCGGGGCGCCCGACGGCGACGGGCGCCCCGGGCGGCCCCCGGGCGGCCGGGGCGCCCGGCTCAGGCCAGCTGCGACTGGACCTGCGAGGAGATCAGCTCCAGGTGGTCCAGGTCGTCGAGGTCGAGGACCTGGAGGTAGATCCGGGAGGCTCCCAGGGCACCGTACCGGCCGATCTTGTCCACCACTTCCGCCGGGGAGCCCGCGAGCCCGTTGGCCTTCAGCTCCTCCACCTCCCGTCCAATGGCCGCCGCCCGGCGCGCCACCTCGGCGTCGTCCTTGCCCACGCAGACGACCAGCGCGTTGGAGTACACCAGGTCGTCCGCCCCCCGCCCGGCCCGCTCGGCGGCGGCCCGGACCCGGTCGAACTGCCGCTCGGTGTCCTCCAGTGAGGCGAAGGGGATGTTGAACTCGTCGGCGTAGCGCGCGGCCAGGCGCGGCGTGCGGGTGGCACCGTGGCCGCCGATCAGCACCGGCAGCTTGCGCTGGGCCGGCTTGGGCAGCGCCGGTGAGTCGGTGAGCTGGTAGTGCGTGCCGTCGTAGGAGAAGGTCTCGCCGACGTCCGTGCCCCACAGGCCCGTGACGATCGCCAGCTGCTCCTCGAGGCGGGCGAACTTCTCCTTGGGGAACGGAATGCCGTACGCCTTGTGCTCCTCCTCGAACCAGCCAGCGCCCAGACCGAGTTCGACCCGGCCACCGGACATCTGGTCGACCTGCGCCACCTGGATGGCGAGGACGCCGGGGAGCCGGAACGTGCCGGCGGTCATCAGGGTGCCCAGCCGGATCCGCTTGGTCTCCCGGGCGAGGCCGGCCAGGGTGATCCATGCGTCGGTCGGACCGGGCAGGCCGTCGGCGGAACCCATCCGCAGGTAGTGGTCGGAGCGGAAGAAGGCGTCGAAGCCCAGGTCCTCGGTGGCCTTGGCGACGGTGAGCAGGGTCTCGTAGCTCGCCCCTTGCTGGGGCTCGGTGAAGATTCGAAGATCCATGCCCCCATCCTGCACCGCCGTGTGCGCGCCGGTGTCATCCTCCGCGCGGGGCGCTCACCCGCTCGCCGCGACGAACGCCCGCCACCCGGCCGGCGCCGGTGAACGAGGGACGCCAGGACGGCGGCCGGGGTCATGACGACGCCGCCGCCGAGTCCGCCGGATTTCCCCTGCCCGTCCGGTCATGGGCGTGGTCCGCCGGTCCGGTCGCCCGGGTGTCCACCCGTCTCCGCCGGGTGCCGCCGTCGCCGTCGGGCGGTCGGGTCCGCTCCCGCACCGCGAGCCTGCGGAGCATGACGTGGATCCGGTCGCTCGACTCGTCGGCCGCGTCGATCGCCTCGATGCACTGCCAGTACAGCCCCTCCTCGTCGGTGTCGCAGGCCACCCCGACGAGGGCGATGCCCATTTCGCCCAGCAGCACTCCGAGCGCCACCAGCGTGCCGCGCATGTCGGCGATCCCGGAGAGCTGAGCGGCCCGCATCCCGCCGGTGCGCAGGGCTGGATGGTCGAGCCCTGCCGCACCGCCGCGACCACCGATCTCGCTCAGGCCGCGCGCCTCGCTCCTGAGCTCCCGCGGCCCGCAGAGCGCCAGGTGGTTCCCGATCGCCTGGGCGAGGGACACGGCCTGCCATGCCTCCGCCACGATGTCCAGCGCCGTCCGGCTCTCCGCCAGCGCGCGCCGGCCTGCCACCACGAGCCGCTCCGCGTCCATATGAGCTGCCCCCGTTCGTATGACTGTCTGCCCACTCATTCACTACCCAGAGTGAAGGTGAACCGACCCAAAAGCTAGGGGAATTCGGAAATCTGTGGACAGGAATCTCAGTGCGGCCAAGTCGATCACTCCGGAGAGTGACGATCGGGGTGGTCGGCGCGGGCTGTGCGGCCCGGTGGCCGCCCGATCGGGAAGCGGAGTTCGTTGCGGTCGATCTTGGCGGACAGCGCGGCCAGCGGGTCCACGCCCAAGGCGCCGCAGAACTGCAGCAGGTAGGCGAGGACGTCCGCGACCTCGTCAGCCACCCGGTGTGCCGTCTCCGGCTGCTCCATGACCCGGGCGGCCTCCTCCGGCGTCAACCACTGGAAGATCTCCAGCAGTTCGGCCGCCTCCACGCTCAGCGCCGCGGCCAGGTTCTTCGGCGTGTGGTACGGCTGCCACTCCCGGGACGCCGCGAACTCCGCCAGCCTGCGCTGCAACTCCCGCACATCCAGTTCTGTCACGCGCTCAGGTCTACCACCCGCACCCCGTCCCGCTCGCGTCCGGCCCTCGCACCCGCCTCGCCGACGGCTCCGACCAGCCGGATGTGCCCCTCGGAGCAGACCCGTGCGGCGAGCTGGGTCAGTTCGCGCGCCTGCCGCCGGTCCAGGCCGCGGTCGAAGCCGTCGGCGAGCACGGTGAGCGTCTGCATGGCGTCGGGCACCTCGGCCGCCCGGTCCACGGCCAGCACCCGGGGCCCGGTGAGCAGCACCAGGGCGAGCGCGAGGTAGCGCAGTTCGCCTTCGCCGAGCCGGCCCAGCGGGGTGTCCCCGTGCCCGGCCGGGTGACCGTCGTCGCGGTGGAGCACCGCCCGCACCGTCCCGTCCGCGAGTTCCTCGACGCGTACGCCCCTCACCGGACCGGCGCAGCCCGCGTCGGCGGCGGCGGTCAGCCGGGCATGGCGGCGCCGGCAGTCGGCGCGCGTGTGGTGCAGTACCTCGGCGAGGTTGTCACAGCCGCGCCGCAGCCGTCCGTCGCCGATGGCCACGGGCGAGCGCATCCGGTGCGGCTGCGGGTCGCAGGCGAAGACCGACCGCAGCGCCACCACCACCTGTTCGGCGGCGGCCAGCACGCGCCGCTGACCGGCCGTCTTGCCGGCCACGCGCAGTGGCAGCAGGGCCGTACCGAGCCGGTCGTCGGGCAGTGGGGCGCGGGTCACCGGAACGGCACCGGCCGTGTGCCACTCGGCCTGGACGGTACGGCGGCCCGGGTCGCGCAGCGCGGTGGCCAGCAGGGTCCGGCCGTCCCCGTCCGTCAGCCGCTCCCCGGCGACGCGGAGTTCCGGTTCGGCCTGGACGGCGAGGTCGAGGCGCAGCGGTCCGGCCGGACCGTCGACGGTGCAGCCGATCCGGAACCCGCGCCGGCCCTGTGCGTCGGCCCGCGCCCGGTCCGGCACGCACCCGGCCGCGTCCGGGAACGCGTGCACGAGCGGGGCGCCGGCGGCGAGCAGCGCCAGGGCCTCGTACCCCTGTAACGCGCTCGACTTGCCGCTGCCGCTCGCCCCGGTGAAGAGGGTCACCGGGGCGAGCGGGAAGACGGCACCGCGATGCGACTTGAAGGCGGACAGGCGCAGTTCGGTCAGGACCGGCCGGACGGGGCGCGCGGCGGGAGGCGCGACGGGGCGCGCGGCGGGGAGGGATGCTTCCATGGCCGGACCGTAAGGGGGCCACCGGCCGGTGAACCGTTACGCCCGAACGGCCTTCCTACGAATGGGGGACGGCCGACGCCGCTGCCCCCTCGACCTCCGTACCGACCGGCGCCAGCAGGAAGACATTGCGGTCGACCCGGTGCATACCGCTGCCGAGCCCGAAGACCACCCCGCTGCTGAAGTCCAGGATGCGCTTGGCCACCTCGGTGTCGGCCGCGGTGAGGTCCAGCAGTACCGGCACCTGTGCGACGAGGTACTCGGCGACTTCCCGCGCGTCCGCGAAGACCTGCACCCGCAGCACGACCATACGGCGCTGCTCGGCGGCCTCGTAGTCCTGCGGGATCGTGTGGTGATCGACCCTGGACGGCCACTCGTTGCGCCCCCGCAGCGGGACGACCTGGGCCAAGCCCTCCCACTGTTCGTCGGTGACGTCGTACCTCTCGTACCTACTCATGGGGCCATCCTCGCGCCCCTCACCCGTTCGGCCCAACTGCGACACGGGGCAACCCGGCGCCGGGTGCCCCGCTCAGCGCCGTGCCGGGGCCGCCGGAGACCCGGGGCCGGGCGACTCGGGAACCGGCCGCCCGCCACGCGGCGGTGCTGGACGACGTCCCCCGTCCCGGTCCCGACGAGCCGGCGCCGCCGAACGGCGGGCCCGGCGCGTATTCGGCCATGCGCATGACCGGATCAGCCTGGAAGGAAAGGGCCGGCGATCCGTACACCGCAATACTCCGACGTGCGCGAGTGAGGAATGGCATCGTTTTGGGGCCGGAAAGCGCATTCGCCCGCACGGAATGGACCCGGACGACTGGTGTGCGTTCCCGCGCCTCGCCGCGCAACCGGGTATCAAGCCGCCGACCAGTCCGGCGGGGGCTGTTTCGGTCGGCGATCTAAGCAGTGGAGGCGGGGCAATTCACCGGCGCCACCGGCTCGCACCAGGAATCCACGGCCGGGCCGGTTCGATCACGGCGTCACCATGGCCGGCCGCTGACCGGTCTCACCGTACGGGCCCGCCCCCGCGATCCCGTCATGGTGGGAACGATCGCCGAGGAGTTGGCGCACCGGCAGTCCACCAGCGTGCGTCCCGTCGTCCCGTCGTCCCACCGCGGCCGGCCCGGGGACCCGCGTTCCCGCGGAGGCACTCGGCCGCGGCAGGACTCGACCGCCCTGCTCCGCCGGCTCTCGTGGCGCGGCGTCAGCGGGGCCGTCGGCGGGTGCTGCCCACCCGGACTCCTGCCTGGCGGGGCACCGGGGCGGCGCCCCCGCCGGGCAGGCACCCGGTTGCGCGCCCTCGCGGACCGGGCCGCCGGGGGTCAGAGCGTTGCGCCGACGGCCGCGAGGGCGGTGGTGACCGGCTGGAAGAACGTCTCACCGCCGGAGGCGCAGTCGCCGCTGCCGCCCGAGGTCAGGCCGACGGCGCTGCCGTCACGGGTGAACAGCGAACCGCCGCTGTCGCCCGGCTCCGCGCACACATCGGTCTGGATGAGTCCGCCGACGGTGCCCTCCGGGTAGTTCACGGTGGCGTTCAGGCCGGTGACGGAGCCGCTGTTGAGCCCGGTCGTGCTGCCCATGCGGAACACCTCCTGACCGACCGCCGCCTCGGCCGCCCGGTTGATACGGACCTGCCGGCCGTCGCCGATGTCGACGGTGCTCGGCGCCTGGGTGGCGGGGTCGTCGTACGTGACGAGCGCCAGATCGCCGTCCCCGGGGAAGGTGGCCGCCTCGACGGTGCCGATCGGTGCGCCGCCCGCCGAGTCGGACCACTTGTCGGCGGCGACCCCGCAGTGGCCCGCGGTGAGGAAGCCGGGCCGGCCGTCCCGGGTGGTGACGTTGAAGCCGAGGGAGCAGCGGGAGCCGCCGGCGAAGATGGCGTCGCCGCCCTCGGCGAAGGGCTTGAACTCCCCGGCGGACTTCTGGATGCGGGCGGTGCCCTCGCCCAGTGCCCGCACGGCCGATTCCAGCTTGTTCCACTTGCCGCCGGTGACGGTGCGGTCCGCGGTGACGAGGATCTGGTTCGTCCTGGGGTCGACCGCCCACGCGGTACCCGGGATGGTGGCCCGGGTCCTCAGTGTGGCGGTGGCGGACGTCAGCCTGCTCATGCTGTTCTTGACACCACGGGGCACGGCCCCGGCCTCCCTGACCCGCGCGGCCGCGTCGCTGTCGTCGCCGGTGACGTTGACGACGAGCTGCCGCTTGTCGCGGTCGTAGTAGGCGCCGGCGTAGTCCTCACCGAGCTGGTCGGCCATCCGGGAGACCAGCCGTCCGGCCGCGGCCGGATCGAGCTTCTCGGCCCGCGCCGGGGCGTCGTTCTCGCCGGACTGCGAGGCGTTGGCCTGCGGCAGCAGAACGGCCGCGGCGGCGACGGCCACCGCGCCCGCTCCGGCGAGCACCGCCTTGCGCTTGGGTATGCGCCTGTGACTCAACTCGGTACCTCCTGTGTGACAACGGCCGGGTGCGGCATGCCGGTTGATACGCGGGAGGCGGGGGCAGCGTTCATCGACGGCCGGGCAGGGGGCCGCGAGCGGGCCGGGCACGGCGCCGGGGGGGAAGGTCGTTCGGGGGCGGGCAGCGGGTGCGGACGCGCTGCGGGCGGCCGGTTCATGGACGGCCGGCGGGGCGAGAAGGGAATGCGTAGAATGCCCGACCAAATGGATATTTCGCCTGGTTCGACCCGGGAAGTGAGGCGGCAGCCACCATGCTCTTCCGTGACCGCAGAGAGGCCGGGCGCCGACTGGCCGCCCGGCTGGCCGACCGGCAGCGGAGCGGGCAGCTGGAGAGTCCGGTCGTCCTCGCCCTGCCGCGCGGCGGCGTACCCGTGGCCGACGAGATCGCCAGGACCCTGCACGCGCCGCTGGACGTCCTGGTCGTACGCAAGATCGGCGCGCCGTTCAACCGCGAGCTGGGCATCGGCGCCCTGGCCGGCGAGGATCCGCCGCTCTACGACGAGCGGGCACTCACCCTGCTCGGCCTGGCACCCGACCGGCTGGCCGCCCAGGTGGCGCGCGAGCGTGCCGAGCTGCGCCGGCGGGAGGCGCTGTACCGGGGCGGGCGCCCCGCGCCGGAGCTGCGCGGCCGGTCGGTGGTCCTCGTCGACGACGGCCTGGCCACCGGGGTCACGGCACGCGCCGCGCTGCGCGCCGTACGCGCCATGGAGCCGTCCCTGGTACTGCTGGCGGCACCGGTGTGCTCGGACCAGGCGGCCACGGCGCTGGACGCCGAGGCGGACGATCTCCTGTGCCTGCACCGGCCCCGGCACTTCGAAGCGGTGGGCCAGTGGTACGAGGACTTCACCCAGGTCCGCGACGACGAGGTGCTCGCCGTGCTGAGCGCCGCGCGCCAGGAGCGGGACAGCACGGACGGAGCAGCCGACGCGGACGGGGCGGGCGGGACACACGGGGCACAGGGGGCGGCAGAGGGCCGTCGGCGGGACGGCTGAGCCCTCCGCTGGGAGGGGGCACGACGGCCGGCGCCCGGCCGCTCAGCGCCGGGCGCACGCCCAGGCGCCCATGCCCTGCATTCGGGCGAGCTTCCGGGCCGTCGCGATCTGCTCGCCCTTCGTCGCCAGGTCGGCGCGCGGCGCGTACTTGCGGCCCCCCGCGGCGATCCAGCTGGACTGGGTGAACTGCAGACCGCCGTAGTGACCGTTGCCGGTGTTGGCGTGCCAGTCGCCGCTGGACTCGCACTCGGCGATGGCGTCCCAGTCGACCCGTACGGCGAGCTGCGGAACGGCGGCCCGGGCACCGTCCGGTGCGGCGACCAGCAGGGCGGCTGCCGCCTGGGCGCAAAGGGTCGCGGTGAGCAGCAGCCTGACGGGCCCTCGGGTGGGCCGCTGGGAATGACGGAGCATCAGTTCTCCTCGGTTCGACGGACCCGCCGCCATGACGGCCGGCAGGCTGAGTACGACCGTAGGGGCGCGAACCGCCCCCGGCACGTGCTGTTGGGCCCATCGGGTCAAGGGGCTTCCGGGACGGGCGGCGTACCCGGTTCGAGCGGAGCGGGACCGCGCCACCATGAGGGCAAATACACATATGGGCGATTTACCGTTATGACCCGAGAAGCCGGAATAAGAACCCGTTGACCCACTTGCCGATATTTCAGCTCCCGCTGTCCGGCGGGCGGTTCCCGACGTTGTCCGTGAGATGGGTCACTCGACGGTTCTCCGGGCGCCGGAGCGGGCAGGGCCCCGTTTTCGTTGCGGTGCAACGGAAATCGGCTTTTCCGGCTCGATTTGGATCACGCAATTCGTCCCGCTCCGGTCCGCCCGGCGAATCGCGCGGTCGAATTCGGGGCTTGTCCGGTCCGGACGTTCTCGCCTACGGTCACCGTCAGTCCGGGTGGACCGCCGAATCCTGCCGCCGCCCGGAAACCCCACCACCCACTCATTCACGTACGGCAGGAGCGGGGGACCCAGGTAAGCCGCCGTTCCGGAATTCCGGAACGACTCGGGGTGAAGTCGCACGCATGCGACCGGGCATCTCCAGCCCGAACCCGACAGCTCACCTCGCAGGCGACGGAGAGGAATTCGGCATGTCCGCACGAGGAAAGCACCGTCGGTCCAAGTCCAATGCGCTCACCCGTGGTCTCGTCGCCGCCGGAACGGGTGGCGCCGCGCTCGCCCTGCCGATGATCGGCGCGGCCACGGCCAGCGCGGCGACCGCCTCCCCGGTCACCGCGCCGAAGGCGGCGGCCACGACCTACTCCGTGGTCGCCGGCGACTCCCTGTCCACGATCGCCGAAGAGCACGGGGTGAGCGGTGGCTGGAAGAAGCTGTACCAGGACAACCGCGCTGCCGTCGGCGCGGACCCGTCGCTGATCCGTCCCGGCCTCAAGCTGACGATCGCCGCGAAGACGAACGCGAAGCCCGCGACGGTCACGGCCACGGCCACGAAGACCGCGGCGCCCGAACGGGCCGACCGTTCCGCCCAGCGGAGCACGCCCGTCGCGGCCCGGCCCGCGACGTACGCCGACAACCTCGACGGCTGGATCCGCGAGTCACTGGCCATCATGGCCCGCGAGGGGATCCCCGGCAGCTACGAGGGCATCCACCGCAACATCATGCGTGAGTCCTCGGGCAACCCGCTGGCCATCAACAACTGGGACTCCAACGCCGCCGCCGGTACGCCCTCCAAGGGCCTGCTCCAGGTCATCGATCCGACCTTCCGCGCCTACCACGTGCCCGGTACGTCGACCGACAGCTTCGACCCGGTCGCCAACATCACCGCCGCGTGCAACTACGCCGCGGACCGGTACGGCTCCATCGACAATGTGAACGGTCCCTACTGACCGGTCCTCGCCGTACCGGCGGGCGGAGGGAGCGGCGGCCGGCGGGCCGCCGCTCCCCTCGCCCCGCCGGGGCCGCGGTCGCGGCCGGTGGTGTCAGTTCCCGCCGAGCAGCTTCCTCATACGGGCGATCTCGGCGCTCTGCGTGCGGACGATCTCCCCGGCCATGTCCTTGGCGGGCCGGTACGCCCCCTGGGCCTGTACCGTCCTGGCCATCGCCACCGCGCCCTCATGGTGCTCGACCATCATCTCCAGGAACGCGGTGTCGAAGGCCCGGCCGGAGGACTTCCTCAGCTCGGCCATCTGCTGTGGCGTCATCATCCCCGACATCCCGGGCATGGGGCTGTGCCCGGTGTGCGCGGTGCCGGCGCCCTCCTCGGGGACGTCCTCGCCCCACCCGGTGAGCCAGCCCGACAGGGTCTTGATCTCCGGCCCCTGAGCCTTCTCGATCTCCGCGGCGAGCTTCTTGACCTCGGGGGACTGAGCCCGGTCCGGCGCCAGCCCGGCCATCTCGATCGCCTGCCGGTGGTGCGGGATCATCCCCTTCGCGAAGGAGACGTCGGCCGCGTTGTGCCCGCCCTGCCGGGCGGAGGCCGTGGCGGTGGGCGAGGGCGTGCGGGCGGCCCTGTCGTGTTCGCCGTGGCCGGCCCGGTCGCCGTCCCCGCCGCCGCAGGCGACGAGGACGAGGGCGGCGGCGGCGGTGGCGGCCACCGCGGCGGTACGGCGGGCGAGTGAACGGTGTGCGGTCATGGTGGTGCGACTCCTGTCCGGTGTACTGCGTGGGGGCATGGCGTCCGACGGCGTCACCGGCCGGGTGGCCGGGGCGCCGGGCCCGCTCTATATCCGCAGGAGTTGCAGTGCGCTCAGTGAGGGCGGGGCGCGCCCGCCGGTTCCGTCGACCGGCACGGACGCGGGCGCGTCCGCCGCCTGGCGGGCGACCACTCCGGTCGCGGCGAGTCCGGGCAGGGCGGGCGCGCCGCTCGTGCCGCCGGCCGCGCAGGTGGCGTCGGCGTGCTCGGCGTGTCCGCCGGTCGCCCCGCCACCGTGCCCGGCGTGTTCGGCGTGCCGGCGACCGTCGCGTGCGGCCTCGCCGGTGCCCGCGCCGCCCGCGGTATCCGCGGTGTGCGGGTGCGCGTGGGCCGGCTCGGCCGGGTCCCCGTGCGCCACGGACGACGCCGTCGCCGAGGCGGCCGGCGGAACCCCGTGAGCCGGGGTGACGGAGGAAGCGGAGGAACCGGACGAACCAGAGGCGGCAGCGGGCGCCCAGCCCGGGACGGGCGCCGGCAGCGAGACAGCGGGGCTCAGCCCGTGCATGGCGAACACACCCGTCAGCACGGCGAGCACCAGCAGGGCGTACGTCCCCGCCGCCCTCCCGGGCCGGGCCCCGCGCCGCGTCCGCTGACTCATGCCCGCATCCTAATCGGCGCGTCTCCGTACCGCGTTCCGGCCCCGTCACGACCCGCCCCCACGGGGGTCGCGCCCCGCGCCGGCCGCCGGTGGCCGGGCACCGGCGACGCCCGCCGACCCGTGGCCGGCCGGCCACCCGCCCGGCCCGCCCGTCGGGTCCCGGATCGGTCCGTGCCCGGGACCGGATCGCCGCCTTCCGGGCACCGCGCCGGACACCCGCGCGGAAACGGCCAGGGGCGATTGACCGGAATCGCTCTGGCTCCCGCCCGCCGCTCCCCGTTGGATGTCGATCAGTACGGTACGACTCGCCGGCGGAGAGCCTCTGTGAATGAGCGACACCTGCGGAAGCGCTGCAAGAGCGTTCTGCGGACCCTCGGGATACGCCCCCCACTGCGGGTGCACGAGTTCTGCCGGCTGCTCGGCGACCACCGGGGGCGGCCCATCCACCCGATGCCGTACGCGTTGCCCGTACCCGGCCCCTTCGGCCTGTGGATCGCCACGGACACGGCCGACTACCTCTTCTACCAGAAGGAGACCAGCCCGGCGCACCAGGACCACATCATCCTCCACGAGGTCGGGCACGTCCTGGCCGACCACGCCAGCGACGAGTCGGACGGCGAGATCTGGAGCGCGATGCTGCCCGACCTCTCCCTCGACGTCATCAACAGGGCACTGCGGCGCACCTCCTACGACGAGGAGCGTGAGCGCGAGGCCGAACTGGTCGCCACCATCATCCTGGAGTGGGCCTCGGTACTGGACCGCGTCACACCGCGCGCTCCCGCGAGCGCCTCGGCGCGCCGGGTGCACACCGCCCTCGGTGACCGGCAGGGGTGGCTCTGAGCATGCTGTCGATCGTGCTCGGGATCGTGCTCCACGCGGCACTGGCGTGGAAGCTCCGGCAACTAGCCAGGGCACCCTCCGACGCCATGCTCCGGGCGGTCTCACTGTGCCTGCTGTGCGCGGCCCTCTCCTTCCCGCTCGGCGTCCCGGGCGGCGCCCGGTTCGTCGACTCCCTCGCGGGGGCGGGAACCGCCAAGCTCCTGCAGAACGTCACGCTGCTCTGCGCCGTCTACTTCCTGTCGTGCTTCTTCATCCACTCGGCCTCGGACCCCCGGGCGGCCCGCGCACGGGCCCGCCGGGCGGTGCTCCCGCTGGCGGCGACCGCCCTCGTCATCACCGTGGCGATGGTGATGACGCCGGCGGCCGAACGCGGCCACACCTACGCCACGGCGGACATGCGGGTCACCGGGGTCGCCGTCTTCTACCTGACCGCCGGTCTCTACCTCACCTACGCGCTCGCCGTCGCGCTGCTGTGGACGGTGCGCTACGCGCGGGTGTCGAACAGGCCGCTGGTCATCGGTCTGTGGATGGTGGCCGCCGCGCTCGCCGCCATGGTGGTCGCGGCGAGCGTCCGGGAGGCCCTGACCCTGGCGCGCCTGCTCGGCGGCGACGTGCCGCGCCCGTTGATCGTGGGCGCGAAGCTGCTGCTCGACCTGGCCATCCCGGTCTTCGTCGCCGGGGTCGTCTTCCCGGCGGCCGTGACCCGGTGGGCGAGCGCCCGCCTGTGGTGGCACCACCGCCGCATGTACCGGCGGCTGGCCCCGCTGTGGACCGCTCTGCACAGCGCCTTCCCCGAGGACTCCCTCCACCGGGCGCCCCCGGTTTCCTGGCTGGACGCCGTGAGCCTGCGGGCGGTCCACCGCCGGTACTACCGGCGGGTCATCGAGTGCCGGGACGGGCTGGTGCGGATCAGCCCCCACCTCGCCCGGTTGGAGGAGTGGGACGTCCACTCGAAGGGCACACTGCCTCCCGAGGTCGCGGCGCGCCACCTGCGCGCGGCGCTCCGGGCCTACGCGGCCGGGGAACCCGCGCCTTCCCGGGCCGTGCCGGTCGCCCTGCCCAGCGGGGACGGCCTGGAAGGCGATGTGCGCCAACTGGCCCTGATAGCCGACGCGCTGTAGCCCCCGTCCGTACGCACGCCGTCCGTCCGTACCCACGCCGTACGCCGTACCTGGAAGAGGAACCACCGCCATGGAAGCACTGGTCTCGGCCGGACACGTCATCACCGGCCCGCACGGACAGCGGATGACCGACGCCGCGGTGCTCGTCCGGGACGGCGTCATCGTGGACGTCGGCCCCCGCGCGGACGTCGAGGCCCGCGCCCCGCGCGGCGTCCGCTCGTTCGGCCACCCGGACGGGACCCTGCTGCCCGGGCTCATCGACGCGCACGTCCACCTCGCCCTGGACGCCGGCCCCGATCCGGTCACCGCCCTGTGCGAGGCGGACGACGCGACGCTCCTGGCCGGTATGGCCCGGCGGGCGCGCCGACTGCTGGACACCGGTGTCACCACGGCACGCGACCTGGGCGACCGCGACGGGCTGGCGGTACGGCTGCGGGACGACATCGCGGCCGGGCGGCTGCCCGGGCCGCGCGTCCTCAGTGCCGGCACCCCGGTGACGAGGCCCGGCGGCCACTGCTGGTTCCTCGGCGGTGAGGTGGACGGCACGGACGCCATCCGCAAGATGGTCGCGCTCAACGTGGAACGGGGGGTCGACCTCATCAAGGTGATGGCGACCGGTGGCGGTATCACCAAGGACGGTCCCCCCGTCTGGGCGGCGCAGTTCACCGCCGCCGAACTGCGCGTCGTGGTGGAGGAGGCCGCCCGCGCGGGACTGCCGGTCGCGGCACACGCGCACGGCACCGAGGGGATCGCCGCCGCGGTGGCCGCCGGGGTGGCCACCATCGAGCACTGCACCTGGATGGCCCAAGGCGGCTTCGACCCGCGTGAGGACCTGGTCGACGAGATCGTGGCCAGGGGCATCGGGGTCTGCCCGGCGGCCAGCCCCGACTGGCGCGGGTTCGCCCAGCGGTTCGGCCCCGAGCGCGCCGAGGAGATGTTCGGCCGCCTGCGCTGGATGCGGGAGCGGGGCGTACGGCTGATCGCCGGCACCGACGCGGGGGTGAGCCGGGCCGTCTTCGACGACTTCGTCTCCAGTCTCGAGTTCTTCGAGCACATCGGATGCGCGCCCGCCGACATCATCGACCTGGCGACGGTGGACGCCGCGCGGGCGCTGGGCATCGCCGGTGAGGCCGGGACCGTCCGCCCCGGCCACCGCGCGGACCTCCTCGTCGTGCACGGCGACCCCGTCAGCGACCTCCAGGCGCTGCGCGACGTACGCCTGGTGATGGCCGGCGGACGCCCTCATGTCCCCGGCGGCCCGCCCGCCGCGGGCTGACGGGCCCCCGACCCCGCGCCCGGCCCGGGCGGCCCCGGACCGTGCCCGACGGCGCGCCGGGCGGCCGGGGCCCGACGGCGGGCCCGGCGGGCGTCAGCCTCGCCCGACGCGCTCCACGAGAGGGGCGGGCAGCGGATACACCCGCTCCGGCGGGAGCAGGGACCGGGCGGCGGACGGGTCACCCGCGGCCACGGCCGCGCGCACCTCGTGGGCCAGCGGCGTCACGTCCCGGACGGCGGTGATCCAGTCGTCCACGTACCGGTCCACCGCCTCGCCCGACAGGCCGATCTGGATCGCCCGGTGGGGCAGCGGGTTCAGTCCGAGGTCGCGCTCGGGATCCCACTGCACCCGGACGGGGCTGGACTTGAGGGCCGCGCGCCACTCGGCCTCGGTGGCGAAGCGCGTGCGGTCGAAGTGGCTGAGACAGGCGTGGGCGAGAGCCCACTCGAAGCCCGCCCGCGTGATGTCGATGGCGAGGACCCGCTCCTGGTCGGGCTTGGTGGCCCACCCGCAGCGGTACATCATCCACAGGAACGACGGCTTGATCCACGTCATACGGGACCGCTTGAACGGGTCGACGAACGTGCCCGCCGTCAGCGCGGGGTCCGCGATCCGCGACGCGTACGCCTGGTACACCGTGATGGTCTCGTCGGTGAAGACCGCGCGGACCTGGTGCGTGGGGGTGGTGGTCCCGTCGGTCATACGGATGCCTCCCCCGCCCACACCTCGGGCTTGACCAGCACCGGGTCAGCGACGGACCGCGCCCCGCAGGTGTACGCCAGCCAGCGCAGTTCCTCCCATGAGAAGAACGGTTCGCCCCAGGTGTCCACCCACAGCCGGAGCCGGCCCGCGCCGCCGGGGGAACGGGTCAGGTCCCAGAACGCCCAGCCCCTGGCCTCCAGTTCCGGGTCGAACCGGGACAGCCAGTCCTGGAGCTCCCAGGGGCCGTCGCCGGTCCGTCCGGTGTACCTCTCCCGGCCCCGCGCGGCGGACGGCTCCGCCGTGCCGCCGCCCCGGCACACGCCGGCGAACCAGGCCGGGACGGTGTCGACGGGCAGTTCCTCCTCGTCGAAGTCCTCCCGCGCGGCGAGGTCGTACACGGCGGCCAGGACGCCGCGCAGCCGGCCGGCGTACTCCTCCGGGGTGCCTTCCACGTCCAGCTCGATGAAGGCCAGCAAGGGCACCCGCGGGTCGATCTCCGGCCGCCCGGAGACCCGCGACCGTTCCTGCTCGACACCCTCGATCTCGTGCAGCATTTCCTGTCAACTCTCAGTCGAAGTCCTGGACGATCTTCCCGGACCCCGGAATGATCACTTTTCGCATTTTATCGATGACCTCGCCCGGCAGACCGTAGAGGTCCGGGCCCATGGTGGGGTCGGAGATCTCCGGGTAGTACTTCTTCAGTTGCTTCCACTCCTGTTTCGTGAAGCCGAGGTCGTCCGGTTGCTTCTGCGGGACCGCGTTCTGGCGGATCTCGTCGACGAAGCTCTTCGGCACCTCGAAGGAGACGATCTGACCGCCGTCGCCCCGGAATTCGACGGTGTGCCGGATGTCGCCGCTCATGTTGACGTAGAGCTGGTTGTCGCCGTCGATCCTGACATTGCCGTCCGCGTCGACGTGCACCCGCTGGCTCAGCGGGTGTTCCGTCTGCTTCCGGTAGACCGTGACCGTGCACTCGTCGGGGGCCAGACCCAGGTGGTCGGAGTACGTGAGCGGATTGCGGACGTACGCCGTGGGATTGGGCGCCGGGGCCAGACCCAGCGGGTCCGGGGTCAGGTAGCGGGCCGTCTCCGGGTCGTACGTGCGGAAGACGTTGTAGTGGAGTTCCGTTTCCGGGTCGAAGTACTGGCCCGGGAAGCGCAGGGGCGTGTAGGCCGTCGCGTCGCGGTTCCAGGCTGTCGCCCCCCACAGGGTCGAGCGGGTCCGCCAGGCGATCCCGCCCCGCTCGTCGACCAGTTCGGTGGGGGTGCCCACCAGGTCGGTCACGACGGAGAAGAAGCGGTCGGCGATCTCCTCCTGGGACGCCGAGAGAATGCGCTCCCGCTGCGCCAGGGGGTGCAGGCCCCGGTGGTCCCAGGTGAGCACCACCGGGTGCGCGGCTGCCTCGTGCGACACGGTGGTCTGCTCGCACAGGGTCGCCCCCTCCCAGGTGAAGGTGGTCTCCTCCGCCACCTCGCCGCCCGGCGTGAGCCGCTGTTTGGCCATCCGGCGGCCCACCGGGTCGTACAGGTAGCGCCAGACCGTGCCGTCCGGGGTCGTCACACCGACCAGACGGTCCTCCGCGTCCCACTCGTAGCGCCAGGTGTCCGGCTTGCGGGAGAGGCGGGTCTTCTGCCGCAGGACGACACGGCCCTGCGCGTCGTACTCGTAGCGCAGCCCGCCGGCCCTGGTGAGGTGGTTGCCGGTGTACGTGCGCGGACCGGCGGCCACTTGGGCCCCTGGGCGGGCGGCCGGCCACGAGGCGGCGGTCTGGTTGCCCGCGGCGTCGTAGGCGTAGTGCTCGGACCAGGTGCCCGCCTCCACCGCCGTGACCCGGGCGGCGTCGTCCAGGGTGAAGGCGCGCCGGCCGTTGACGGCGTCGTCCACCGCGGTCAGGTGGCCGTCCGGGCGGTAGTGGTAGCCGCGGCGCTGCACGGTGCGGCCGTCGTGCCCGATCAGGTGCTGGTCGGTGAGGCGGCCCAGCTCGTCGAAGCCGTGCGACAGGGTGACGGACGAGCCGATGGTACGGGTGAGCTCGCGGCCCGAGGCGTCGTGCTCGAAGGTGAGGGTGCGGCCCGACGCGGTGAGCCGGGTGGGCTTGCCCGCGGCGTCGTGGCTCCATTCGCTCACCGCGCCGGTCGGCGTGGTGCGCCGGGCCGGCCGGCCCAGCTCGTCGTAGGCGAAGCCGAGCGTGCGGCCGTTGACCGTCTCCGACCGCAGCAGCCCGGCGCGGTCACGGACCCGGCTCAGCGTCGCGTCCGGCCCCGTGGCCCGCGCCAGCTCGTCGAAGAAGTCGTACTCGTACGTCGTCACGGCACCGGCCGCGTCCTTGCGGACGATCTGGCCGAGCTCGTTGTAGGCGTAGTGGACCGTCTCGCCGAGCGCGTTGGTGCGGGCCGTCAACCGGCCCGCCTCGTCGTACGCGTACCGGAGGGTCCTGCCGTCGAAGTCGGTCTCGGAGACCAGCCGGCCCGCCGGGTCGTACTCGTAGGACCAGGTCAGGCCCCGGGGGTCGGTGACCCGGGTCAGCCGGAGTTCGAGGTCGTGGGTGAACTCGTAGCGGGCGCCGTCCGGTTCCGTCCGCGCCGTCAGCCGGTCGAAGTCGCCGTACTCGTACACGGACCGGCCGCCGGCCGGGTCCGTGTGGCTGAGCACATTGCCCTCGCCGTCGTAGGTCCACGTCCGCTCGCCGCCGTCGGGCTCCACCCGGCGCAGCAGCCGGCCCTCGGCGCTCCACGTCAGGCGGGTGACCCCGCCCAGCGGACCGGTGATCGTGACGGGGCGGCCGAGGGCGTTGTACTCGTACCGCGTGACGCCGCCCAGCGGGTCGGTGGACTCCACGACGAGACCGGCGGCGTCGCAGCGGACCGACGTCGTGTCGCCCAGGGCGTCGGTCGTCGAGGCCGGATGGCCCCGGTCGTCGTAGGTGAACCGCGTGGTGCCGGACGGCCCGGTCACCGAGGTGCGGTTGCCCCGCTCGTCGTACTCCTGGCGGACCGTCGTGCCGTCCGGTCTCGTCACCCGCACCGGCAGGCCGAGGTCGTTGTACTCGATCACGGTGCGGCGGCCGTCGGGCCGGGTCACCGAGGTGACCCAGCCGTGCTCGTCGTACTCGATCCGGGTCGTGCGGCCCAGCGGATCGGTGCGGCTCACCAGCCGGTTGAACCGGTCCCGGGTGAACCGCGTCGTCGCGCCGTTCTCGTCGGTCTCGGCGACGACCCGCGCCTGCTCGTCGATGTGGTAGCGGCGCCGGTGCCCCAGGGCGCCGGTGACCGTGGTCACCCCGTCCTGGTAGGTGAAGCGGGAGTTGACGTGCCCGTTCGTGCCCGACTGGGCGACGCAGCGGTCCCGGTCGTCGTAGGCGTAGTCGAAGTGGCGGCCGTTCGTGTCGGTCCACGACACGATGCGGGCGTGCTCGTCGTAACCGAAGCGCAGCGGGCGGCGGGACGAGTTGACGACCTCCGTGAGGTGGCCGTCGGTGTACCCGTAGTCGAGCACCTTCGTGCCGTCGGCGAGACGGAGCGAGGTGACGCGTCCGCCGGCGGTGGTGAGGCGGACGTGGTAGCCCCCGCTGTGGCGGATCGCCGTCGGTGCGCCGTCGGCGTCGTGGTCGTACGCGATCCAGGCGCCGTTGCGGTCGTCGAGCTGGGCGAGCACGCCCTCGGGCGTGAAGTGCCGGACCTGGCCCGTCTCGGGGTCGGTGACGGTGAACCCGTCGTCGGGTGTGCGCGCCAGCGGCCAGCGGCGGCCGTGCGTCGGCAGCACCGGGAGACCCGGCGCGGGGTGCGGATAGGCGAGGAGGCTGCCGTCCTCACCGACGAGGACCACGCCCTGGGCGTCGATCTCCAGGCGCTGGTCGAGCGTGCTGGCCCAGGACGGGCCGAACCAGCGGCCGGCGCGGTAGGACGACTCGAAGGTGCGGGTGAACACCAGTGGCAGCGAGCCCGGCAGGACCAGGTCCGTCTGCGGCAGGACCATCCGGCCGGTCGCCACGTCGACCGGGTCGTCCACGCACACCTTGTCCTTGTCGGTGCGCGAGGTGGCGCCGGGGCCGTCCTCGTCCAGCCGCGTGCGGCCCGGCGGCTTGAGGTCGTCGGCGTACTTCCCCACCGTCGCGGCCTTCTTGACCGCGCCCAGGCCCTTGGTGCCCAGGAGCTCCGGGATGAGCTTGCCGACGCCCTCGGCGGGGTCCTTCATGAACGCGTCGATCATGTTCTTGCCCGTGCCGACCGGATCGTTGGCCGCCGTGACCAGGCCCGCCGCCGTCGAGTTGAGGCTCATCACGTACTCGGCGGGATGGGTCAGGTTGTACGGGTCCATCGGGTTGACCGACCGGACGAAGTTGACCAGGCCGGCGGTTCCCTTGACGACACCGCCCACCAAGTGGGCGGTGTCGATCTGCATCGCCTGGAAGCCGTCACCGACCTGCTCGGCGTACGACGGCTTGGGCGGGGCGGCGTCACGGGCCGCGGCCAGCGCCGACCGCGCCCGCTCCGCCGCCTCGTTGCGCTGCTTGCGGGCCTCGATCACCTTGTCGTAGGCGGCCTTGACACCGGCTTCGCCCGGATCCGTGAAACCGGAGGGGCGGGGCGGCAGGTCGTCCTGCTCGGCCTTGAGGGCGGTGTTGTACTCGTCGACCTTCTTGTTGTACGCGGCACGGGCGTCCTCGGACGCCTTCTTCGCCGCCTTGTAGTCGGCGATCGCCTCCTGGGCCCGGCCCTGCGCCCACTCCACCGTCTCGGCGAACCGCGTCAGCGCGCTCTGCGCCTTCTCGAAGGCGTCGGCGGCCTTGAACCACTTCGGCGGCTCCTGCGCGATCGCGTCACCGAAGGCATCGGCCGTCTCGCCCTTGATGGCGCTGGAGTCCAGCCCCTTGATGCCCTTGCCGACCTTGTCGAAGTTGGTCCGCAGGTCACCGAGGTGCTTGGCGTTCTCGCGCAGCTTGGCGACACTGCCGTAGATGATCTTCTTGGGGTCCTCGGTCTGGTCCAGCTCCATCTCGGCGACGTCGGCGCCCATGGAGTTGGCCAGTGAACGGCTCTTCTCCCGGACCCAGTCCGCGCCGCTGTCCCAGCCGACCTCCTCGGCGAGGTCGGCCGTCTTGTCGCCGGCCCACTCGACCAGGTCGCCGGCCCCCTCGACCAGGTCCTCGCCCGCGTCCTCGATGAAATCGGGGGTGAAGTCCCGCCAGCTCATCGCTTGTCGCCCCCGTCGCCCCTCGCCTGCTCGACCAGGTCGTTGAGCGACCCGATGGTCCCGCTGCCCTTGAGGTTCTCGCCGGTCGCCTGCCAGGTCTCCTCGATGTTCTGCCGCGCCTTCTCGAACGACTCGGGGCTGTAGTCCGGCTTGTAGACATCGGCGCGGAAGATGTCGCCCCACGCCTTCTGCTCGATCTCGTCCTCGTCGGCGTGCGGATTGCCGTAGAGGGAGTTGGCGCCCACCTTGAACGCGCCCTGGAGGTACTGGTCCTCCTCCCACAGCGTGCCGGCCGCGATGCCCAGGCCGGCCGCCAGGCTGCTGGCGTCCTGGACCAGGGCGCGCACGCCCCACTCCCAGCGCTCGCAGAAGCCCTCGAAGTCGCCCGCCACGCCCGGGTGCCCGGCCTCCATGCCGGTCATCGCCAGCGACTCGAACCCGGCCCCCATCGAAGCACCGCCGGTGGTTCCGATCTCCCGCAGCTCGGCCACGGCACCGCGCAGGCCCTCGGTGATGTTCTGCACCGCGCCGGAGTCCATGGCCAGGTCCTTGTTGTCCCCGCTCATCGCTCACCCCCCGGGTACGGCGCCTCGACGGCGGCGGGCGCCGCAGGGGTGGCGGCACGGGCGGCGGGCGCGTCCACGGTGGGCGCGTCCACGGCGACCGCGTCCGGAACGACCCCGCGCACCGGGGGGAACAACATCGCCGCGTCCTCGTCGGCCACGTCCACGGCCACGCCCGTGGGCCCGTCGAGCGAGGGGACGACCGCGTCGACGAGCCGTGCGCCGAGGATCGACACGTACTCCAGCTCGGTGGCCGGATCCATGCCGCGCGCGGTCACGAACCGCGCGAGGGCGTCCTCGTCCGTGAAGGCGTACAGCCAGCGGACTCCGCCCCGTTCGCCGGACATCAGCCCGCCGCCGCTGATCGGCGCGAGGAGGACCGACCGCCGGAACTCCCCCAGCATCCGCTCCGGACGCCCCGCGCCGCCGCGCACGGCGGCGATCTCTTCTCTCAGCCTCATGCCGGACCGTCCCCCATCACGTTCCTCATCGCCTGACACCGGCGCCCCTACGGTACCGACAGTCACGCCCGGGGCAACCGGACGGCCGCATGGCGTACGGTCCGTGACTGCCGGGGTGCTCCGAGTCGTGAGGGCGGGTGTGTCCGGAGCGGCGCGGGAGCCGTGCGGGAACGCACGCGGGGACCGGGCGGTACCGGGGCCGGGGCGATCGCCACCGCGTGGCCACCGGACCGCCTCGTCCGGACGGCACCCGGGGGGCCCGCCGTACCGGGCAGGTCGCCGTACCGCCGACAACCGCCCGATGCTGGGAGCGTGGCACCGCTCATCCCGTGAAGCGCCCTCACCCGCAACGCGGTTCCTCGCGCGCTGTCGGCGCTCCGGGGCCCGTGGAGCCACGGCCGACGCGCACCGGCCGCGATCAGTCCGCGTGAGCACGCGAGCGACCCCGCGACGGAAGGATCGCGGGGTCGTCGGCCCGTGGGTTCAGGCGGTCAGTCAGCCGCTTTGATCGCCGACACGAAGGACGACCAGCTCTCCGCCGGGAAAAGAAGCACGGGCCCCTGGGGGGCCTTGCTGTCCCGTACCGGAACGACAGCGTCGAAGTCGTGGCAGACTTCGACGCACGCGCCACCATCCTGGTTGCTGTGGCTGCTCTTACGCCAGGACGCGGTACTCACGTCGATCGATCGCACGTCGCTTCCTCCAACATCTGCAGGATGAAATTCCGCGACTCCGCCGGGGACCATGCCAGGTCGCGCACCGCATCGTACGTCGTCTGCAATCGCACGACCGGACCGGATTCCTCAATGAGCTCACCCCGGTATCCGTTTTCTGTGTACACAACGGTCCTGCCCTCCGGCAGGAGCAAGTACCACGTGTCCGCCCCCATGAGACCGTGCAAACCAGCGCTCTGCGGCAGTACATGCACTGTCACATGGTGACGCTCGGCCATCTCCGCCACGTACTGCAACTGCCCCCGCCACTCCCCCGCGTCCCGCAACGGCGTCCGCAGGACCGCCTCCGACAGGATCGTGCGGAAGGGCGGCGCGTCCTCGCCCTCCAACAACTCCCGACGGCTCATCCGCGCCTCGACCTGCTGGTCCAGCTCCTTGCCCTTCAGCCCGCCCGCCGCCAGCACCTCCCGCGCGTACCCCGGCGTCTGGAGCAGACCCGGCAGGACGCTCACCGCGAAGTGCCACAGGCTCACCGCCTCGGCCTCCAGAGCCATGTAGCGCCGGTACCGCTCGCGGAACTGCGTGTGGTCCCCCGCCGCCAACTCCCACAGCGCCAGCAGCAGGCCCGGCGTCCCGTAGTGGGTGTCGAGGGCCTGGACGACCTCCGGGCTGCCCAAGGTCTCGCCCTTTTCCATCTTGCCGAACAACGACCAGTCCCAGCCCAGCCGTTCCCCGAGCTGGCGCAGGCTCGTCCCGTTCGCGGCCCGCAGTCTGCGCAGTTCCTCCGCGAAGCGCTGGCGTGGTTCCTGGCTGCGGCCGGTGATGACGCGTCGCTGCGGCATACCGCTCCCCTTCGAGGTGCTGAGGTGGACGACGGGCAACGTGTGGAAGATGTGGCACCACCTCCGCACACCGGGGAGGCACGGCCCGTCCCACGGCGTCGGCGGTCACGCACAGGCGCATCCTCGTGACACCCGCGCTACGCAACGTAATCCACGCCGCGCGGCCGGGTCATCGAAACGGCCGAACCCCACCCGCACAGAGGACGCCATGCCCGACACTCCGAACACCCCCTCGCCGGCCCTCAAGGTCCAAGAGGCCCTGGACGCGCGGGACGCGCTCGCGACCGCCCTGCGCCGGGCCGGTGTCCAGCTCCCGGCCATGGACATCCGCACCCCGTGGCTCGACGACCGCGAGGGCGAGGCCCGGTACGCCCTCGTTCACCTCGGTGTGTGCTCGGCGCCCGTGGCGAGGCTGCTCGCGGACGTGGTGACGAGGGGGGTCGACCGTGACCGGTGAAGCGGGGCCACCCGCCGTGGGGGTGGCCGTGCTGGACACCGTCCGCGACCGCGTGGGCCGGGTGGTGGGCCGCGAGGGCCCCGTGCTCCGGCTCCGCCCACTGGGTGGTGGCCTCCCGTGGGCCGCCGACCCACGCCACATCCGGCTCCTGAGCCGGGCCGAGCTGCTCAGCGCGCTCCTCGCCGAGCTGAACGCCCGCAGCCGCCGCAGGATGTGACCGGAAAGAGCGCGCGGAGGGGCCCGCACCGACCGGACCGGCCGGGTCCCCGCGCGCGACCCCCTGCTTCACGATCACGGCCGTGTGCCGGGAGCGCGAGGACGGCACCGGGTGCGCGCGGGGACCGGGCCCGCGGCCCCGGGGGGGGCGCGCTCGCGTCCTGTCAGCGGGTTGTGGGCGCGTTGTCAGAGCCTCCCTGGAGGATCCCTCACGGACCAGGGAGGTTCCCATGACACTCGCGATCCAGGCAGAGGGCCTGGTGAAACGGTACGGCTCACAGACGGCGCTCGCCGGCGTCGATCTGTCCGTACCCACCGGAACGATCCTCGGCGTACTCGGCCCCAACGGCGCCGGCAAGACGACGACCGTGCGCATTCTCTCCACCCTGCTGCGCCCCGACGAGGGCCGGGCCGTCGTCGCGGGCTTCGACGTGCTGCGCCAGCCGGTCGCGGTGCGCCGCCGGATCGGCCTGACCGGGCAGTACGCCTCGGTCGACGAGGAGCTCACGGGCTTCGAGAACCTCGTCCTCGTCGGCCGGCTGCTGGAAATGCCGAAGGCGGAGGCGCGGGCGCGCGCGGCCGAACTGCTGGAACGGTTCTCCCTCACCGACGCCGGCGGACGCCCGGTCAAGACGTACTCGGGCGGTATGCGCCGCCGGGTCGACCTGGCCACCAGCCTGGTGGGCCGGCCGGAGGTGCTCTACCTGGACGAGCCGACCACCGGCCTGGACCCGCGCAGCCGCAACGAGGTGTGGGACGTCGTCCAGGGGCTCGCCAACGACGGCGTGTCCGTCCTGCTGACGACCCAGTACCTGGAGGAGGCGGACCGCCTCGCCGACCGGATCACGGTCATCGACCAGGGCCGGGTGGTCGCCGAGGGCCGGGCCGACGAGCTGAAGAAGCGCACCGGTGGGCAGACCCTCCAGGTGCGGCCCTCCGACCCCCGGGACGTGCCGGAGGTGGTGCGCATCCTCGGCATGCTCACCGAGGCCGCGCCGACCGCCGACACGGACACCGGCCTGATCACCACCCTGGCCGACGACACGGTGCTGCTGTCCGCGCTGGTGCGGCGGCTGGACGAGGCGGGTATCGCGGTGGACGAACTCGCGCTGCGACTGCCCAGCCTGGACGACGTCTTCCTGTCCCTCACCGGCAAGTCCGCCGCCCGGAACACCGACGGCGGCCCCGAATCGACCATCGAGCGGAGTGCGGCATGAGTGCCGTCGTCGAGCCGGCCGTCATCGAGCGCGTGGGGCCGGTGCGCGGCCTCGGGCACGGCCTCACCCTGGCCGCCCGGAACATCCGCTACATCCTGCGCTCCCCGGCCACCCTGGTGGACACGATCATCCAGCCGGTGCTCTTCCTCGTGGTGTTCGCGCTGCTGTTCGGCGGCGAGATCGCGGGTGACTGGCAGGCGTACCTCCAGCCGCTGGTCCCCGGGCTGATGGTGCAGATCGTCCTGTACGCCAGTGCCGGCACCGGGCTCGCCCTGAACACCGACGTCGTCAAGGGGGTGTTCGACCGCTTCCGCAGCCTGCCCATCGCACGCTCCGCGCCGCTGGTCGGCGCCGTCCTCGGGGATGTGGTGCGCTACGCCCTGGCGCTGGTCGTCCTGCTCGCACTGGCCTTCGCGATGGGCTTCCGGGTGGAGACCGGCCCGGTCGAGGTGCTGCTCGCGATGCTGCTGGCGATCGGCGTCGGTCTCACCATGTGCTGGCTGTCCGTGCTGATCGGCATGGCCGCGCAGAGCCCGCAGGCGGTCCCGGGCATCACCATGGCGCTGGTGCTGCCGCTGACGTTCGGCAGCAACATCTTCGCTTCGCCTGAGACCATGCCCGGCTGGCTGCAATGGTGGGTGGGTGTCAATCCGGTCAGTCACTTCGTGGACGCCACCCGGGCCCTGCTGCTCGGCGGGGACGCCTCGGGGCCGATCGTGGCCAGTTTGATCTGGATGGCTGTCCTGTTCGCCGTACTGTTCCCGCTGGCCGTACGCACGTACGCCCGCCGGACGAGGTGAGGTCGCCCCGGGCTGACACATCGGACGTTGGACTCAGAGCAGGAGGACATGCGTGCTGACCGTGCACTTCACTCACGAGGACATCGCCAAAGCCCGTATGTCGCCCTTGGCCCGCCCCGAGGCGGAGTCGCTGTACGCCCTCGGTCATCTGGAGCGCTCGGCGCGCCAGAGCAGGGGCGTGGGCAAGTGGGTGTCGCACGCGCGCGCCTGGGTGGCGGCGCGGCCGTCGCGCCACCCGGCCCTGCAGCACGCGCTGCACATCAGCGACGAGCTGATGCCGTTCCTGCTGTCACGGCGCTCCCCGGACCGGGACGCGGCGGTGCCGGAGGACACACGGCGGGCGCTGGCGGCACTGGCCGAGTTCCGGAAGGCGTGCGTCACGCCGTACGAGACGAGCATCCGGGAGATGCTCGACGAGACCCGCCACCGCTATTCGCGCATGGTCGCCCAGCTCGGCCTGGCGGAGACGCTCGAACGGCTGCAGTACAACGCCAAGTGGCAGGCCGGCAGGCTCACGGTGGACGACGGCGCGGACCGAGAGGTCTGCCTGGGCGGTCAGGGCCTGGAACTGGTGCCGTCGGTGTTCCTCAGCGGCACCCCCCGGCTGTACACCTGGCAGGACCGCGAGGCGGGACGCACCGGGACCGAGCGTGCCGTCCGGCCCGTGAACGTCATGGTGTTCCCGGTGTGCCCGCACGGTCTGGCCGCCACCGCGCTGGTGAAGGACGCGCAGCGGCCCACCAGACCGCTGCCGCAGTTGCTCGGACGGACCCGGGCGGCCGTGCTGGAACGGCTCACCCGGCCCCAGTCGACCAGTGAACTCAGCGCCGCGCTGCGCATCTCGGTGACCACGGCCAGCGAGCACGCCTCGGTGCTGCGCAGCTCCGGGCTGGTCTCCACGACCAGGAACGGCAGCAGTGTGCGCCACGAGGTGACCGCGCTCGGGGCCCTGATGCTGAACTCCCCGACGGAGCCCGCCCGTGCGTGGTGCCGCGACTGCGCCGATCGATGTGCGACGGACAGCCCGGCCAGGGAGCTGGTCGCATGACATGATGAGCCGCGGATGAGCAAGAGCTGTGCCGGGAGAGTGACGATCGTGCGTTTACTGCTTCTGGGTCCACTCGAACTGCGCGACCGTGACGGGCGGCCGATACCGCCGGGCGGCCGCCGTGTCGGACTGCTCCTCACCCGGCTCGCGCTCAACCCCGCCGAGCTCGTCTCCACCGGCACGCTCATCGCCGACCTGTGGGAGGACGAACCGCCGGCCGCCGGCGGGATCAACGCACTGCACCGGCTGGTCTCCCGGGCCCGCCGCACACTCCACCAGGCCGGCCACGACGACGTGGGCGTGATCTCGGGGCCCGGCGGCTACACCCTGGCCGTCGGTCCCGCGGACGTGGACGCGCACCAATTCGAACGGCTCGCGGCGGAAGGCCGTCGGCTGCTGCGCGCGGGCACCCCCGAACAGGCCGCGTCGGTGCTCCGGGAGGCCCTGTCGCTCTGGCGCGGGGCGGCCCTGCCCGAGTTCGCCGACGTCGGGTTCACCGGGCGCGCCGCCGCCAGGCTGGAGGAGCTGCGGCTCGCCGCCGTCGAGGACCACATCGAGGTCCGGCTCGAACTGGGCCGCGCGCCGGAACTCCTGTCCGAGCTGCACGACCTGACGATCGCCCACCCCCTGCGGGAACGCGCCACCGGGTTGCTCATGCGCGCCCTCCAGCTCTCGGGCAGCCCGGCGGAGGCGCTCGCCGCGTACGAGCGGCTGCGGGCCGCGCTCGCCGACGAGCTCGGTGCCGTGCCGTCGGCCGAGCTGCGGCGCATCCACGCCGACGCGCTGACCGACGGCGCCCGGCGGGGCCCCGTCGGCCCGCCCGGCGGCCGGCCCACCGGTGTGCGGCACCCGGGCGCCGGACCCGGCGCGGCGGCCCGGACGCCCGCGACGCCGGCCGGCGCGCCCACGCCGACGGGGAAGCCGGGTCTGCCCAGCCCCATCACCCGCTTCGTCGGCCGCGCCGGCGAGCTGCAGCGGGTGGCGACCTCCCTGCGCGGCTCCCGGCTGGTCACGCTGTACGGGCCGGGCGGGGTCGGCAAGACCCGGCTCGCCACCGAGTTCGCCTCCCGCGCCGACTCGGACACCGCCGACCTGGTACGCCTGGTCGAACTGGCCGGGCTCCGCGCCGGTGACGACCTCCCCGACACCGTCGCGCGGGCGCTCGGCCTCCCCGGCGTCCCCCTGCTGGAACAGCCCCACTCCGGCCGGAGCCGGTTCGACCAGCTCACGGCGTTCCTGTCGGCCCGCCGCGTCCTGCTGGTCCTCGACAACTGCGAACACCTCATCACGGAGGTCTCCCGGTTCGCCGCCGAACTGCTGGCCACCTGTCCGAGGCTGCTGCTCCTGGCCACCAGCCGCGAACCGCTGATGATCACCGGTGAGGCGATGTGCCGGGTCGGTCCGCTGCACCTTCCGTCCTCCGAGGCCGAGGCCGAACACTCCACCGCCGTACAGCTCTTCTGCGACCGGGCCGCCCTGGTGCGCCCCGGCTTCGCCCTCACACCGGCCAACGCGGCCCAGGTGGTGGAGATCTGCCGCAAGCTGGACGGGCTGCCGCTCGCGATCGAACTCGCCGCCGCCCGGCTGCGTTCGATGTCCCTCCAGCAGATCACCGAACGCCTCGACGACCGCTTCCGGCTCCTGGCCGTCGGCAATCGCACCTCCGCGGCCCGGCACCGCACCCTGCGCGCCACCATGGACTGGAGCTGGGCGCTGCTCACCGAGCCCGAACGGACCCTGGCCCGGCGGCTGTCCGCGGCCGGCAACGGCGTGACCCAGGACGCCGCCGCCGCCGTCGGCGCGGGCCCGGGCCTGGCGGAGGAGGACGTTCCGTACCTCCTGTCGTCGCTCGTCGACCGGTCCCTGCTGCACCTGTGGGAGACCGAGGGCGGCGAGATGCGCTACCGCATGCACGAGACCACCAGGGCGTACTGCGCGGAGCGCCTCGCCGAGGCCGGCGAGCGGGAATCGGCGGAGGCCGCCTGCACCCGGCACTTCCTCGCGCTCGCGGAACACGCCGCCGGGCAACTGCGCGGCGCGGGCCAGCCGCGCTGGATCGCCCGGCTCGACGCCGACCACGACAACGTGCTGCTGGCCCTGCGCCGGGCGGTGGACGGCGAGGACGTCGACACCGCGGTCCGGCTGGGACTGGCGCTGAGCTGGTACTGGGTCATGCGGGGCCGCTACGCCGAGGCCAACAGCCGGTGCGCCGAGCTGATGCGGTTCGGCGCGCGCGTACCGGAGACCGCCGCGGCGCTGTTCACCACGCTGCGGCTGCTGCTCCCCGCGCCCGCCGGCCACGACAGGGACGGTGAGGACCGCGACCAGGGCATCGCCGAGGCGGCCCGGCGCGCCCGCGACTGCGACGCCATGGGCGAGCACCCGCTGCTGGCCCTGCTCGAACCGAAGTGCTGGCAGCTCGCCGGCGAGCACGAGGAGATGGAACGCAGCGCCCGGCGGGCCTGCGCCCACCCGGACGCCTGGGCACGGGCCTCCGGCCGTGCGGCCCTCGGCTTCGCGGCGGAGACCGCGGGCGACGTCGGCGCGGGCGAACGGCATCTGCGAGCCGCGCTGGAGTCGTTCCGCGAGCTCGGCGACCAGTGGTCCACGGGCCAGCTCACCTCCATGCTGTCCCGGTTCACCTCGCTGCGCGGCGACACCGGGGGGACGCTGGCGCTGCTGCACGAGGCGCACGACGCGATCGAGGCGGTCGGCTCGGCCGACGACATCGCGCAGATCCGGATCCGGCTCGGCTTCGAACAACTGCGCTCCGGGGAGTACAACGCCGCTGAGGTGAGTTTCGGCCATGTACTGCGCGGCCCGCGGCGCACCATGCCCGAGTACGAGGTGCTCGTGGCCGCGGGTCTGGCTGAGCTCGCCACCCGGCGCGGACAGCCCTCCATCGCCTCCGTACGGCTCGAACGGGCGCTGCGGCTGCTCGACGACACGCTCATCGACAAGGAGTTCCTGCACATCGAGGTGCTGCGGCGCACCGCCGCCCTGGAGCTGTCGCGGGACGCGGGTGGCGTCACCGCGGCCCGGGCGGCGGCGGCCGAGGCGCTGCGGCTGGCACTGCCGCTCAACGACATGTGGGTGCTCGCGACGGTCGCCGAGCTGCTGGCGACGGTCACCCTGCACGAGGGCCGGCCGGCGCGGGCCGCGCGGCTGCTCGGCACGGCGACGGCGCTGCGGGGCCTGGCGGACCTGGGGAGCCCCGAGGTGCGGGCCCTCGGCGAGGAGCTGACCGCCCGCCTGGGCGCGGCGGAGTTCCGCCGGGTGCGCGTGGAGGGCGAACGCCTCTCCCAGGAGGCGGCGGTAGGCGCACTCGTGGCCGCGGCCTGAACGGCCCCGGTCGCGCCCGCCCACCGCTACCGGTTCAGGAAGGCGAGGACCGCCAGGACCCTGCGGTGACCGGTGCCCGACGCGGGGAGGCCCAGCTTGGTGAAGATGTTCTTGATGTGCTTGCTCACCGCCGGCACCGACAGACCCAGCAGCTCGCAGATCCGCCCGTTGTCGTGGCCCTCGGCCATGAGGCCGAGGACCTCCCGCTCGCGCGGGGTGAGCTGGTCCAGCGGGTCCTGGCTGCGGCGCCGGCCGAGGAGCTGGGAGATCACCTCGGGATCCATGACCGTGCCGCCCGAGTGGACGCGGTGCAGTGCCGTCATGAATTCCGCGACGTGACCCACCCGGTCCTTCAGCAGATAGCCGATGCCGCTCGCGTCGTCGCCGAGGAGTTCCGTCGCGTAGTTGTCCTCCACGTGCGCGGACAGCACGAGCACCGGGAACCCGGGCCGTTCGCGCCGGAGTTCGGCGGCGGCCCGCAGACCCTCGTCGCGGTAGGTCGGGGGCAGCCGCACGTCGAGCACCACCACGTCGGGGGCCAGGGACTGCACGAGCGCGGGCAGTCGGTCGGCCCGGTCCACCGCCCCGACGACCTTCATCCCCTCCGTCGCCAGCAGCAGTTCGAGCCCGGCCCTCAGCAGGGCGTCGTCCTCGACGATCAGCACACGCATGGCAGTTCCACCCGGATGGTCGTGGGCCCGCCCGGCGGGCTGGACACCTCGGTCGTTCCGTCGAAGGCCGCGACCCGGCCCCTGATGCCGGCGAGTCCGCTGCCGAGGGTCTCGTCGGCACCGCCCCGGCCGTCGTCGGTCACAGTGACGTACAGGATCTTCCCCTCGGTTCCCACCGCCACACGGATCCGGGAGGCTCCGCTGTATTTGACGGCGTTGGTCAGGGTCTCGGCGACGACGTGGTACGCGGCCACTTCCACCGCGGCGGGAGCACGGGTCAGTTCGCCGATCTCCAGGTCGCACGGCAGCGGGCAGCGCAGGGTGAGGGCCGAGACCGCGCCGGCCAGGCCGCGGTCGGCGAGCACGGGCGGGTAGATGCTGCGTACGACGTTCCGCAGTTCCGAAAGGGCCTCCTCGGCCGCGGACTGGGTCACCCCGATCAGCTCGCGGGCCTTGGCGGGGTCGCTGTCCATGAGGCGTTCGATGATGCCCAGGTGCAGCCGGACGGCGACCAGCCGGTTCTGGGTGGAGTCGTGCAGGGCCCGTTCGATGCGGCGCAGTTCCGCGGCGTGCGCCTCCAGGGCCTCCGCCCGGGAGGTGGTGACCTCGGCCAGCCGGTGGGCGAGCCGCGCCCGGCCGCCGGCGGTGAGCTGACGGACCCGGAACGATGCGTGCAGCAGCGCCACCGGCGGGGCGAAGTACACCAGCAGGGCCAGGTGCGGGACCGTCGCCACCGGGGTGAGGAGCGCGGTGGGCCAGTCGCGGACGTCGAAGAGGGCGGGGCTGAGGACGATGTGCGGCGGGAGCAGCCACCACCACAGCGGGAGGGTGAGGGCGACGGCGGCGCTGAGCACCGGCACCAGGACGAAGATTCCCGCCAGCAGGCCGGTCAGCGCGTTGGCCGCCGACCGGCCGAGTTCACGCCGCAACCGGGCCAGTTGGTCCTGGGGCCCGGGCGCCAGCTCCTCGGGGACCGAAATCCTTCTCCTGATGAAAACCGAGACACTGGAGTCCAGGTCCCTGGCGCGTTTTCTACTGGCTCGCTCCAGCAGGGTGGGCACAAAATCGGTGCGCACCCCCACCACGGAAATGACACAGGCGAAAACGAGTAAGGGAAGCGCCAACCAGGAGCCCACGGCCGAACGCGCAGCGGCAATGAGATAGCGCACCTCGGGCCGCGCCTCACGAATCCTTTTTCTCAGGACCCAGCCGGTGTTCCACCCCTCGGGTATATCTGCCCACACCTTGTCAGGTGAATCCAGATCTCCGTTGTCCGACTTCGCGGCCTCGTGATAGCGTCCCGGCGTCATTCTGAGCGGGGGTTTCCTCTTGTCCGGCGATTCCATGAATTACGGCGCACCCGACGCGCCTGCACTGGCCTTGCGCGACGTAACCAAAAATTATGGCCCCACATCGAATGCGGTGCAAGCCCTTCGCGGTATTTCCGTAGAGCTTGCACGCGGCAGCTTCACTGCGGTAATGGGCCCGTCCGGTTCCGGAAAGAGCACATTTCTGCACTGCGCCGCCGGACTGGACCGCCCCAGCGGCGGAGAGGTCCGGCTCGGCGGTGTTCCGCTGTCCGGCATGCGCGAGGCCGAACTGACCCGGCTGCGGCGGGACCGGATCGGGTTCGTCTTCCAGGCGTACAACCTGCTGCCCGCACTGAGCGTGCGGGACAACATCACCATGCCGCTGCGGCTCAGCGGCGCCTCCCTGGACCGCGGCTGGCTGGAGGAGATCACCGGCCGCGTCGGGCTGACCGGCCGCCTGGACCGCCGCCCGTCCGAACTCTCCGGCGGCCAGCAGCAGCGGGTGGCGATCGCCCGCGCGCTGATCAGCCGGCCCGACGTCATCATGGCCGACGAGCCGACCGGCGCCCTGGACTCCCGCACGGGCGGAGAAGTGCTGCGGCTCTTCCAGGAGTTGGTGCACGACCTCGGGCAGACCGTGCTGATGGTCACCCACGACCCCGTCGCCGCGTCGTACGCGCACAGCGTGCTCTTCCTCGCCGACGGCCGGCTCGTCGAACGGCTGGACTCCCCGACGGCCGAGACCGTCGCCGAGCGCATGGCGCGACTCGGGGGCCGGTGACCGTGCTCGAGATCGCCTGGAAGACCCTGCGCGCCCGCAAGGCGGCGTTCCTCGGCGCCTTCGTGGCGCTGTTCTGCGGTACGGCGGTGCTCGCCGCGTCCGGCATCCTCGTCGAGTCGGGGCTGCGGACGTCCGTGCCGCCCGAACGCTACGCCGGCGCCGCGGTGGTGATCGGCGGTGACCAGACCCTGCGGATCCCCGGCGGTGACTTCACCGTCCGCGAGACGCTGCCGGAGCGGTCCCGGCTGAAGGCGGAGGCCGTCCGCGCGGTGGCCGGCGTCCCCGGGGTGGAGCGCGCCGTGGGCGACTACGACTTCGCCGCCGCCCTGGCCGGCGTGGGCACCGGACCTCTGTCCGGGCACGGCTGGGACAGCGCGGCCCTGGGCCCGTTCCGGCTGACCGAGGGCCGGGCGCCCGGGTCCGCCACCGACGTGGTGCTGGACACGGCCGCCGCAAGGGCCGCCGGTGTGCGCGCCGGGGACCGGGTCCGTGTCGTCGTGGAGTCCGTACCCGCCGAGTACCGGGTCGCCGGCATCGCCGCGCCGGCCGGCGGCGCCGAACTGGAGCGCCGCAGCGCGGTGTTCTTCACCACCGCCACCGCCGCCCGGCTGTCCGGCCACCCCGGCGTGTTCGACGCCGTCGGCGTGCTCGCCGAGGACGGCGCCGACGCCGGCGCGCTGGCCGACCGCATCGAGGACGCCGTCCCCGGCACCGTCGCCTACACCGGCAACGACCGGAGCAAGCTGGAGTTCCCCGACATCGGCGCCTCCAGCGGGCTGCTCCTGCTGGTCGCCACCTCCTTCGGCGGCATGGCCGCCTTCGTCGCCATGTTCGTGGTCGCGGGCACCCTGGGGCTCTCCGTCAACCAGCGGCGCCGGGAGTTCGCGGTGCTGCGCGCCATCGGCTCCACTCCGCGACAGGTCTACAAGCTGGTCCTGAGCGAGGCGCTGCTGGTCGCGGTCATCGCCGGTGTCCTGGGCTGCGCCCCCGGCGCGGCCGTCGCGGAACTGCTGCGCGGCCTCTTCGCCGGATTCGGCGCGATTCCCCACGATCTCCCCCTGGTCGTCGGCCCCGCCCCGCTGGTGGCGGCGCTGGTCCTCGGCGTCGCCACCGCCCTCGTGGCCGGACTGATCGCCGCGTACCGCCCCGCCCGCGTCAACCCCGTCGACGCCCTCGGCGAGGCGGCCGTGGAACGCCGCGGACTGCCCGTCTGGCGGGTGCTGCTCGGTCTCGTCCTCCTCGGCATCGGCACTCTCTCGGCCGTGATGCCGCTGGTGATGCGCAGCGAACTCGGCGCCGCCGGGGCCGGCGGTGCGGCGCTGATCGGCCTCGTCGGGCTCGCCCTGCTGGGGCCCCTGGTGGTCCGCGCCATGGTCGCCGTGATCGGCCTGCCGCTGCGGGCGAGCCGGGTCAGCGGCTTCCTCGCCGCGTCCAACAGCGCCACGTCGGCGCGACGGCTGAGTTCCGCGGTCATGCCGCTGGTGCTCGCCATCGGCTTCAGCGTGACCCTCGTCTACACCCAGACCACCCTGTCCGCGGTCGCCGGCAAGCAGATCGAGGACGGCCTGGGCGCCGACTACGTGGTGGTCGACGGCGGTTCGGGCGGTCTGGCACCGCGGGTCGTCGACCGGGTCCGCCAGGTCGAGGACGTGGAGGTGGCCACGTCCGTGTCCACGTCCAAGGGGTTCCTGTCCGTCACCGTCTTCGAGGACGAGGAACTCGCCGGTTTCTCGTTGCGCGGCGTCACCCCCGAGAAGCTCTCCCGGACCATCGACCTCGGGGTCGTCGACGGCGACATCGAGAAGCTGCGCGGCAGGACCCTGGCCATGGAGGACACCCAGGCCACCCTGCTGGGCACCTCGGTCGGCGACCGGGTCCCGCTGTACCTCGGCGACGGCACCCGGACCGAGCTTGAGCTGGTGGCCACGTACGAACGCGGCATCGGGTTCGGTGAGATGACCGTCCCCCAGGAGGTCCTGGCCGGGCACACCACGGCCCGCGCCCCCGGGCAGGTGCTGGTGCGGGTGCGGGACGGCGGCGACCGTGCGGCGGTCGGCGCCGCGCTGCGCGAGCTGGCCGAGGCGTATCCCTCGCTGTCCGTGCAGGACCGGGGCGGCTTCTCCGCCGGGGTGCGGCAGGAGGCCACCCTCGCCGCCTGGGTGAACCTCACCGGCCTCGCGTTGATCCTGGTCTACATCGCCATCGCCGTCGTCAACACCCTGGTCGTGGCCACCGCGGCCCGGTCCCGCGAGTTCGCCCTGATGCGGCTGATCGGCATGACCCGCCGCCAGGTGCTCCGCACCCTGCGCTGGGAGTCGCTGCTGATGTGCGCCATCGCGGTGCTGCTGGGCACGGCGACGACCGTGTTGCCGCTGGGGGCGCTGAGCGTCGGCTTCCTGGGCCGTCCGCTGCCCGCCGGATCTCCGCTGATCTACCTGTCGGTGATCGCCGTCACGGTGGTGCTCGGCGTCGTGGCGACGATGCTGCCGGTGCGGCTGGCCCTGCGGGCCAAGCCGGTCGAGGCCATCGGCGTACGCGAATAGCGGTTCGGGACGCGCGGAAGGGGCGGGGCCCCGGCCGCCGCCGTGCGTCGCTCGCTGACCGCACGTGGCTGCGGGCCAGGTCCCCGACACCTCCTCGCCAGGTCGCACGAGCAGAGGGGCGCTGACAGAGGT